>NZ_JBSFVZ010000011.1:0-99958 GCF_053592575.1 Streptomyces sp. NPDC002640
GGATCTCCGGGGTCTCCGGGATCTCCGGGGTCTCCGGGCTCTGCGGGGTCGGCGGGATCTGCGGGGTCTCCGGGATCTGCGGGGTCGGCGGGATCTCCGGGGTCTCCGGGATCTCCGGGGTCGGCGGGATCTCCGGGGTCTCCGGGCTCTGCGGGGTCGGCGGGATCTCCGGGGTCTCCGGGATCTCCGGGGTCTCCGGGATCTCCGGGGTCTCCGGGCTCTGCGGGGTCGGCGGGATCTGCGGGGTCTCCGGGATCTGCGGGGTCGGCGGGATCAGCGGGAGAGGAACTGGGGGCCCATGGGGGGCAGGCGGAACTCCTGGTCGCCGACGGGCTGGGGGTAGCCGTACGCGGAGGCGTGCGCCGGCACCCGCTGTGCGGGAGCGGGCTGCGGATACCCGTACCCCGTGGGCGCCACCGGCGCGGCCGGCGGCGGATACCCGTACCCCGGGGTCGTCGGCGGCGCCGCCATCGCGGGCGCCGTGACGTCCTCCGCCGACACCGCGGCCGACGGCCGCGAGAAGTCCGGCCCGCCCTCCGCGGCGGCCCCCTCCGCGTGCCCTCCGGCCGCGTCGGCCTCCGGCTCCTCCACCGAGATGCCGAAGTCCGCCGCGAGGCCTTCGAGCCCGTTCGCGTACCCCTCCCCGAGGGCGCGGAACTTCCAGCTCCCGCCGCGGCGGTAGAGCTCGCCGCAGATCATGGCGGTCTCCTCGCCCGTCTCCGGCACGATGTCGAAGTACGCCAGCGGAGCCCCGTCCGGCAGGTCCGCGTCGTACAGCAGGATGCGCAGGTCCTCCACGCGGGAGAACGGAACGCCGTCCGCCGAGGCGACGACCAGAACACGGCCGACATCCGCCTCGACACCGTCGAGGTTCGTCTGGACCGTGTCGGTGAGGCCCTCGGTGACGCGCTTCTTGCCGAGCCGCCAGACCTTCCCGGAGGGATGCCGTGGCTGGTTGTAGAAGACGAAGTCCGCGTCGGACCGCACACGACCGTCCGTCCCGAGCAGCAGCGCGGAGGCGTCCACGTCCGGCGCCCCCGGTCCGGCGGACCACCGGAGCACGGCGCGTACCGTGCCCGCCTCCAGCGGGACGTTCGACCCCTTCAGCATCGCGTGCGTCATGCGGGCAATCCTGCCCTCTGGCTCTGGCCAGGACAATGCGGGGGTGCCGTCGGACCGGGCCGGCCCCCGGGCAGGCTTTGGCCGGACCTGAGCGGACATATGCCTGTCACCGGAACTTCACGGACCCCGGGAACTACAGAAATGGATCCGTACGTACTATTACCGGCCACCCTTTTCGGCCGCTGATTCACACGGGGGACACCCAATGCGTCACTTCGGGCACGTAGCCCCGGGGGTGCGAGAGCGCCTCTTCCACCAGCAGCCCTGCGCGTTCACGGCCGATTCGCCCGCTCCCGTCCTCTCCGCGGCGCTGGGCGCCACCCTCTACAGCCCGGCCACCCGCCCCCGGCTGGCCGACGACGTGCTCAAGCAGGCCGCCCGCGGGGTCGTCTCGATGGTGCTGTGCCTGGAGGACTCCATCGACGACGCCGACGTCGAGGCCGGCGAGGAGAACCTGGTCCGCCAGTTCGCGGAGCTCGACGCCCGGCTCGGCGACACCTCCGGCGAACGGCTGCCGCTGCTGTTCGTGCGGGTCCGGCACCCCGGCCAGATCGGCGACCTGGTCCGCCGGTTCGGCGCGTCCGTCCGGCTGCTCTCCGGGTTCGTGGTGCCCAAGTTCACCCAGGCACGCGGCACCCCCTACCTCGAGGCCGCCGCCGACGCGGAGACGGCCAGCGGCCGGCGGCTGTTCGTGATGCCGGTCCTGGAGTCCCCGGAGCTGCTGTACCTGGAGTCCCGGACCGAGACGCTGGCCGGAATCTTCGACGTGGTGGACAAGTACCGCGACCGGGTGCTGGCGCTGCGGCTCGGCGTCACGGACTTCTGCTCCGCGTACGGCCTGCGCCGGGCCCCCGACATGACCGCCTACGACGTGCGGATCGTCGCCTCGGTCATCTCCGACGTGGTCAACGTCCTGGGGCGGGCCGACGGCACCGGATTCACCGTCACCGGCCCGGTGTGGGAGTACTTCCGGCTGCAGGAACGAATCTTCAAGCCGCAGCTGCGGGAGAGCCCCTTCCGCGGCGAGGCGCAGGAACTGCGTGAGACCCTGATCGAGCACGCCATGGACGGCCTCCTCCGGGAGATCGCCCTGGACCACGCCAACGGACTGCTGGGCAAGACCTGCATCCACCCCACGCACGTCCAGCCGGTCCACGCGCTGTCCGTCGTCAGCCACGAGGAGTTCTGCGACGCGCAGGACATCCTGCGGCCCGAGCGGGGCGGCGGCGGGGTGCTGCGGTCGGCGTACACCAACAAGATGAACGAGGTCAAGCCGCACCGGGCGTGGGCCGAGCGGACCATGCTCCGCGCGGAGGTCTTCGGCGTCGCGCACGAGGACGTGGGCTTCGTCGACCTGCTCACCGCGGCCGCCGACGCCTGCCCGTGAGGGACACCGCGCCGCGGCGAACGCCCGGCGGCACGCCCGCGCCACAACGAGGTGGCCCGCCGCCGCGCGCCCGGCCTCCGGCTGCCCCTGCTGCCGCGGCTGTCGCGCACGGCCGCCGCCTCACGGCGCGCGCCGGCCGGGGTGGGGTCACCTGGGCCTCGTCGGCCTCGTGGGCTGGGGCCACGTGGGTCGGGGCCACACGGGGTGGGGTCACGTGGGCCGGGGCCACATAGGCCGGGCTCACGTGGGTCGAGGGCACACAGCCCGGGTCCCGCGGGGCGGGTTCCATGGGGGGCGAGGGACAGGGTTCCGGGCCCGTGAGGTGAGGGGGCCCGTGAGGTGAAGAGCCCGGGCGGGAGCCGTGGGCAGGGAGGGTTCGGGTCGTGGGGAGGGCGGCCCGGGGCGACGACGCAGGCAGACGGTCGCCGGCACCTGGTGGCGCACGCCACCGAGGCGCCGGCCGGACACACAAGGGACACATGAAGACAGCCGACACCGCCGAGGACCGCTCCGGGACCTGGACCGGCACCTGGGTCGCCGAACGGCTGGGCCTCGCCCTGGAGGGCGACCCGGCTCTGCGTGACCTGCTCGGGCTCGCCCTGCGCCGCAACCCCCGGCGGGCCCACCTGCTGGTCTCCCACGTCCTCGGCAAGCACGTGCCGCAGTCGCCCGCCGTGGTCCACGGACACGGCCTCGCGCTCGGCCACCGCGTCCGGGAACTGCTGGGCGCCGAACAGGCCGCCCGGGCCGTCGTCCTCGGCTACGCGGAGACCGCCACCGGCCTCGGCCACTCGGTCGCCGACGGCCTCGGCGACGCCCCCTGCCTGCACTCCACCCGCCGCCCCGTCCCCGGAGTGGAA
Source organism: Streptomyces sp. NPDC002640 (assembly GCF_053592575.1). Classification (NCBI taxonomy): domain Bacteria; kingdom Bacillati; phylum Actinomycetota; class Actinomycetes; order Kitasatosporales; family Streptomycetaceae; genus Streptomyces; species Streptomyces sp. NPDC002640. Next base: position 3,370 of record NZ_JBSFVZ010000011.1, read on the forward strand.
CCGGCCGGCGGCTTCGAGGAGTCCCACTCCCACGCCACCAGCCACCTCCTGCTCCCCGAGGACCCCGCCCTCCTCACCGGCGACGGCCCGCTGGTCCTGGTCGACGACGAGTTCTCCACCGGCAACACCGTCCTCAACACCATCCGCGCCCTGCACGCCCGCTACCCCCGCGAGCGGTACGTCGTGGTCGCGCTGGTCGACACCCGTTCCCCCGCCGACAGCGGCCGGCTCGCCGCCTTCGCGCAGGAGATCGGCGCCCGCGTCGACCTGGTCGCCACCGCCTCCGGCCGGGTCCGGCTGCCCGAGGACGTCCTGGCGAAGGGCCAGGCCCTGGTCGCCGAGCACGAGGCCCGCGCCGAGGCCGCCGCCCCGCGCGCCGCGGACCTGGTCCCGCGGCAGCGCACGGCCGCGGCGTCCGCCGTCCGCCGGGTGGACCTCGGCTGGCCCGACGGCCTCCCCGACGGCGGCCGGCACGGCTTCACCCCCGCCCACCGCGCCCGGCTCGACGCCGCCCTGCCCGCCATGACCGGCCGCCTCACCGCGGCGCTCCCGGACGCCGCCCGCCGCGGCCGCGTTCTCGTCCTCGGCTCCGAGGAGCTGATGTACGCCCCGCTGCGGCTCGCCGCAGAGCTCGAGCGGAACCTCCCCGACGCCGGCGTGCGGTTCTCCACCACCACCCGCTCGCCCGTCCTCGCGGTCGACGACCCCGGCTACGCCATCCGCACCCGCCTGGTCTTCCCCGCCCACGACGACCCGGCCGACGGCCCCGGCGACCGCTTCGCGTACAACGTGGCCGGCGCCGGCTTCGACGCCGTGATCGCCGTCGTCGACTCCGCCGCCGACACGCCCGCCCTGCACGGAGAGGACGGCCTGCTCGCCCAGCTCGCCGCGCACACCCCGCAGGTGCTCCTCGCCGTCGTCCCCAGCCACGTCCCCGCGAGAACCGCCCGCCAGGGCGCTCCCGCGCGCGCACCCGAAAGGCCCGCCATGCTGCCAGAGCCCCTCCGCGGACCGGACTTCTCCTCCTACGCCCCCGACGAAGTGGGCTGGCTCCTGCAGGACCTCTCCGACGTCACCCTCGAGGCGCCCACCGAGGAACGCGAGGAGGCGATCCAGAGCGGCGGCGCCCACTACGCCGAATCGCTGCCCGTCGAGTACCAGCCCAGCGACGACTACCAGCGGCTCTTCCACGCCGCCCTGGAGACCTCCGCCGCCCGGATCGCCGAGGCCGTCGGCGTGGTCACCGAGACGGTGCTGGCCGAGCGGGCGCCGCGCAGCGGGCAGACCGTGCTGGTCTCGCTCGCCCGCGCCGGCACCCCCGTCGGCGTGCTGATGCGCCGCTGGGCCCGGCAGCGGCACGGCCTCGACCTCGCGCACTACGCCGTCTCCATCGTCCGCGGCCGCGGCATCGACGCCAACGCGCTGCGCTGGCTCGCCGCCCACCACGACCCGCGCGACGTGGTGTTCGTCGACGGCTGGACCGGCAAGGGCGCCATCACCCGCGAACTCGCCGCCGCCATCGAGGAGTTCGAGGCGACCGAGGGCATCACCGGCTTCGACCCGGAGATCGCGGTGCTCGCCGACCCCGGCTCCTGCGTGCGCACCCACGGCACCCGGGAGGACTTCCTCATCCCCTCCGCCTGCCTCAACTCGACCGTCTCCGGCCTGATATCGCGCACCGTGCTGCGCGCCGACCTGGTCGGCCCGGACGACTACCACGGCGCCAAGTTCTACCGCGAGCTCGCCGGATCCGACGTCTCCGTCGCCTTCCTGGACGCCGTCTCGGCCCACTACGACGACGTCGCCGACGCCGCCGAGGCCCGCGCCAAGGAACTCCTCGCCGCCGACCGCACCCCCACCTGGGAGGGCTGGGCCGCGGTGGAGCGGATCAGCGAGGAGTACGGCATCCACGACGTCAACCTGGTGAAGCCCGGCGTGGGCGAGACCACCCGGGTGCTGCTGCGCCGGGTACCGTGGAAGATCCTCGCCCAGAAGGACGCGGGCGCCGACCTTGACCACGTCCGGCTGCTCGCCGCCCAGCGCGGAGTGCCGGTCGAGGAGGTGGACGACCTGCCCTACAGCTGCGTCGGACTGATCCACCCGCGCTTCACGCGCGGCGCCACCGGCACCGACGGTCGGGCGGTGGCCGCGCGATGACCGAGTTCCCCGCCGCCGAGGCCCGCGCCCCCCGGTCCCGTGCCGCCGAATCCCATACCGGCGGCCCTCGCGCCGTCGTCGCCAGCGACCTGGACCGGACCCTGATCTACTCCACGGCCGCCCTCGCGCTCACCATGCCGGACCCGGACGCCCCCCGGCTGCTGTGCGTCGAGACCCACGAGCACCGACCGCTCTCCTTCATGACGGAGACTGCGGGCGAACTCCTCGCCGAACTCGGCGAGACCGCGTGGTTCGTGCCCACGACCACCCGCACCCGCGCCCAGTACGAGCGCATCCACCTGCCGGGGCCCGCGCCCCGCTACGCGATCTGCGCCAACGGCGGCCACCTGCTGGTCGACGGCGTCTCCGACCCCGACTGGCTGCGCACCGTCGACGCCCGCCTCGCCGACGAGTGCGCGCCGCTCGGCGAGGTCTCCGACCACCTCCGCCGCACCGCCGACCCCGCCTGGCTGCGCAAGCACCGGATCGCCGAGGACCTCTTCGCGTACCTGGTCGTCGAACGGGACCTGCTGCCGCCGCAGTGGGTCAAGGACTTCTCCGAGTGGGCCGAGAACCGCGGCTGGACGGTCTCCCTCCAGGGCCGCAAGATCTACGCCGTGCCCAAGCCGCTCACCAAGAGCGCCGCGGTCCGCGAGGTCGCCCGCCGCACCGGGACCGACCTGGTCCTCGGCGCCGGCGACTCCCTCCTCGACGCCGACCTCCTCCTCGCCGTCGACCGCGGCTGGCGCCCCAACCACGGCGAACTCGCCGACACCGGCTGGGGCGCCCCCACCGTCGTCCCGCTGGTCGAGCGGGGGGTCCTCGCGGGGGAGCGCATCCTGCGCGAGTTCCTCGCCGCGGTGCGGGGGTAGCGGGGGGCGGGCGGCACGCACCGTGCGGCGGGGCGGGCGGGGCGGCGCTGCGGCGGAACCTTGGCGCCCGCCGCGGTGGCTGTTCCCTCGCCTCCGCCGTTCCGTCGCCTCCGCCGTTCCGTCGGCCTGCTCCGCTCCCCGGTCTGCGCGGACCTTCGCTGCCCGACCGTGCTCGTGGGGCGTGGCGGGGCTCATGGGTGCCGTGGTTCACCGTGCCCCGGCGCGGGGCGGGCAGCTGGCTGAGGCCACGGCTCGGCCCTCTTCGACGGGGTCGGGCCCCGGGCCGCGGCCGGAACGCATAATGAGGCCATGCCTCGTTACGAGTACCGCTGCCGCACGTGCGGCGACACCTACGAACTCAGCCGCCCCATGGCGGAGTCCTCCGCCCCCGCCCCCTGCCCCGCGGGCCACGAGGACACCGTCAAGCTCCTCTCCACCGTGGCCGTGGGCGGCCGCTCCGGCGGGTCCCCGGCTCCCGCCCCCTCGGGCGGTGGCGGTGGCGGTGGCGGCTGCTGCGGAGGCGGCTGCTGCGGCTGACCCGCACGGCGGTGGGCCCCGCCCTGTCCGGCGGGTCCCGGCGCCTCACCCCGCCGCGCGTTCCTCCCGGATCGCCGCGACCACCCGCGCCACGTCCTCCCGCACCGCCCGCGTCTCCCGCAGGAACCGCCACCAGTCCGGGTGCCGCGCCCCCTCCACCGCAGCCGCGGCCCGATCGAGGCGGGCCGCCGCCGCGTCCAGGGGCGCGGCGTGCCGCGGGTCCGGGCGGTGCCGTCCCGCCATCGCCAGCCGCTGCGCGTCCCGCACCGCGAACCGGGTGCGCTCGGTCTCCCCGCCGGGGTCCTTCCGCACCGCCTCCAGCAGCCGCAGTCGCTCCCCGACGGCCGAGACCGCCTCGTCGGCGGCGTTCAGCAGCGCGCGAACCGTCGCCAGCAGCGCTGTGGCGTCCGCCCACCGCTGCTCCTGGCGGGCCGCCCGCGCCTCGGCGAGCCGTTCCCCGGCCTGGGTGACGTTCCGCGCCGCCAGCTCCGGCACCTGCTGCAGGTCCTCCCAGCAGGCCAGGGTGAAGCCGCGCCGCAGCTCGCTCAGCAGCGGCTCGACCTGGCCGGTGCGGGTCTCCAGCGCCTCGGCCCGGGTCCGCAGCGACACCAGCCGCCGGTCGATCTCCGCGGCCCGCTCCGGCAGTCGCGCCGCCTCCGCACGGACCGCCTCCGCCTCCCGCGTCATCCGGTCGGCGCGCTCCAGCGTGGCCGCCGCGCCGTGCCGTCCGGCGCCCTCGTTCAGCAGGGTCAGCTCCGGCCCCAGCGCGGCCAGCCGGGTCGCGAGGTCGTCCGCGCGCAGCCCCGCCCCGCGCGTGACGTCCAGCTGCTCCGCCGCCGCCCGCAGCGCCTGCCGGGCCCGCTCCGCGGCGGGGGCCAGCCGGGCCAGCCGGGTCTCCGCCTTGTCCAGCAGCGGCCCGAGCCCCTCCGCGAACCGTTCCAGCTCGCGCCGCACCTGCTCCAGCTCGTCCTTCGCCCGGGTCAGCTCGGCGCGTGCCCGGCCGGCCGTGCCGGCGTCCAGGTCGTCCCGGTCCAGGTCGTGGGCGTCGATCGCCTCGATGTACCGGTGACTGGCCTCGTCGACCCGCCGCCCGAACTCGTCGAACGACGCGAGCGCCCGCCGCGCCTCGGGCGACTCGTCGACGGCCCGGATCGTCTCCAGCGACAACCGCAGCTCCCGCTGCGCGGTGTCGAGCTCGTAGAAGGCCTGCGCCGCCGCGTCCTTCGCCTCCTGCGCCTGCGCCCGCCGGTCGTCCGTCCGCTCCCCGAACCACCGCCGCGTCCCACCGCCCGCGAAGGCCCCCGCCACCAGCGGCGTCAGCAGCAGCGGCAGCGCCAGCAGCGCCACCACGTCCTTGACCGGCCCGGGCGTCCACGACTTGTCCGACACATCCACTCCCCGTCACCGCCGGGCCGACCCCGCCATTGTCCCACCTGTGTCGACGCACCACACGGCCCTGGCAGTTCGCCCGCCGGACGCGGAGTTTGCGGGAGTGGCGGAGCGGCAGGGTAGGCTGTCGGCTCGTATTGTCCTGCGCGCGTAGCTCAGCGGTAGAGCGCCGCCCTTACAAGGCGGATGTCGGCGGTTCGAAACCGTCCGCGCGCACCGGCGAAAAGGCCCCCGCGAGCACCAGTCGCGGGGGCCTTTCACTGCAGTGGCTGACGGCAGTCCCCGCCACCGGCGCCGCTCTGTCGGACCTGCATGGAACACTCCGGCGCATGTCTCTCGCGGATCTCACCTTCGACCAGTGGCGGTCGTTCGACCTCTCAACCGTGCGTCGGGTCGCGCGTCAGGCAGCTGATCGAGTGGGCGGACGCCTGGTCGCCGTCGAGGCCGGTGAACACCTCGGTGCCCCGATGCACCGTGTGCGGATCGAGCGGGCCGCACAGGAATTCGCCCTGGTGCCCGGCGGCGATGTGGAGCTCGGCTTCGACCTCGACGCCTGGCAGCCGACGGCCGAGCAGGTGGCCGACTACCAGGAGAGCGTGGAGCAGGGTTACGGATACGGCCCGGACCTGCGGGCCCACCTCACGCAGGTACTCAGCCCACGCCGGCGCGTCACCTTGGCGTCGGTACTGATGGCGGTGGAGGACGAGAACCTGACCGAGCCGTCCGCCGGCCTTCCTGCCGCGCTCGCGGCTCGCGGCCTGCGGATGCCGACCTCCGACGAGTGGGAGCACGCCTGCGGAGCCGGATCCACCACCCTGTTCCGTTGGGGCAACGACTGTCCCCTCGACCGGTCTCCCTACGGCGACCGGACCGGTCCACAGCAGCAGCCGAACGCCCTCGGCCTCCACATCGCCTACGACACGTACCGGACCGAGCTGACGAGCGATGTCACCGCGGTGCACGGCGGCGAGGCGGTGTGCGGCGGCTACGGCGGCCTGCTGGAGTGGCTGCCCCTGGCCACGGCCAACCGCAACCCCTTCTACGCCACCGAGTTCGTCCACGGCCCGGAGGGCGAAGACATGTACCACCTGTTCTCCACCCGGCCTGTTCTCGCGCTGTAGACGTACCTCTCCGTCCCTGGCCGGGCGCATGGCGATGCGGGCTCGGTACCACGGCGAATGCGCTGTGCGTGTCCGGCGCTTGGGGTGTGGGATTCGCGGCGTGGCGCTTCGGAGCAGAACGGGCCCCGTCGCGGCGGGGCGGGACTAGCCTCGGCTGCCCGGCAACCGTGAGTCAGGGGGCGCGATGAGCGTGGGTCGACGGGTGGGGATGAGGGCCGCGCGGCGGCGGGGCGAACTGCGGGCCGAGGCCGCGCGGCTCCAGGAGCGGGAGAGCAGGCTGGAGGAGGAGCGGCGGGACGTGGGGCGGGTCCGGTCCCGCGTCGAGGCGTGGGCGCTGACCGTCGCCGCCGTGGTGGGCGCCGCCAGTCTGGGGTTCACGGCGTGGTCGACCCACATGAGCGTCCAGGTGGGCAAGGACCAGCTGCAGCAGTCGACGGAGGAGGACGAGGACGAGGAGAGGTCCCAGGCGTCCCTGGTCAACTACTGGGTGGAGGAGTCGAGGCCGGAGGAACCCGGGCAGGCCTCGGAGTGGGGCAACCGCCTGGTCATCGTCAACAGGTCGCCCGACCCCGTGAGTTCGGTGGGGATCTACTACTCCGTGAGGGAGAGGGGCGGCAACGGCTGGACCGGGGAGCCCGGTTCCCACGTGGCGCAGGACGTCGTCAACGTCGGCGAGGACTGGATTCCGCTGCTGCCGCCCTGCTCCCGGGCCGTGGTCCGCGCGAAGGACGTCCTGGCCTACGACGGCACACCGCTGTCCGCGGAGTCCAGGATCGACGCCCACGAGCTGATCTTCACCGACTCGCGGGGGCAGGACTGGTACCGGGACCACCGCTACCGGCTCCTCGCGTTCGAGCGGCCGGGGAAGTACAGCGTCTTCGCCTTCCCCGAGACCGGCGGGACTCAGGCGCTGTTGCTCGGGAAAGCCAGGACGTGGCTGCGGAGCACCTACGGCACGGTGCCCGCGGACCAGCCCGCCATCACGGACGCGGCCGCTTCCGTGGAACCACTGGGGGAGTGCGGGGAGGCTGCCGGCTCCTGAGGCGCGGCCTCGTCGCGGGCCTGGGCGGTCCGCTTGGTCGTGGTCGTAATCGTGGTCGCGGTGGTGCTCGTGGTGGTGGTCGCGGTCGTGACGGTGGGGCCCGGTGTGCCGGGGGTGGTGCCGGGAGCCGCCCGGTAGCGGGCGGCTCCCGGCGCTCGTCGGGCGTCGCGGCAGCCGGCCGGGCGGCGTCAGGCGCTGTCGCGGCGTTCTTCATGGGCGTGCTTCAGTCCTGAGCGGGCCTCCGGGACGTCGGGGCCCTGTACCTCGGTCCAGAAAGGGTGCGTCGTGACGAACACCGCCAACTCGTGTTCCCGGCGGCGGAGCTTCTCGACCTGTTCCTGTTCGTCCGGCGTCCAGCCGGGGGAGGCGGGACGCTCGACCTTGCGCCAGCCGTTGTCGTCGCTGAAGCCGTCGTGGGGGTCGACGGACCAGGGGAGGCGCTTGAGGAGGGCCGAGAGCTCGGCCCTGACCTGGTGCAACTCCGCCTGACCGTCGAGCAGGTCGCTCGGAAAGTCGTAGGTCTTGGCCACATCGACAATGCTACGCCTGTTCGATTTAGTGAGGCGAGTTCGACCCGGTGGTTTCCCTCGAACGGGTGTCCCGCGTTGTCGGAGTTTGATCGGCGGACGGCGGAAAGTCCGTGGTGGGTTCCACTCGGATGCGTCTACGTTCGCCTGCATGACCGACGAAGGCTTCCGGCATCCCCGGCTCGCGGCGCTCTACGACCCGCTGGACCCCGACCGCGGCGACCTCGACGCCTACCTGCGGATGGCGGAGGAGTTCGCGGCGCGCCGGGTGCTGGACATCGGCTGCGGCACGGGCGTCTTCGCGCTCCTGCTCGCCGAGCGGGGGATCGAGGTCGTGGGCGTCGATCCCGCCGCGGCGTCCGTCGACGTGGCGCGGGCGAAGCCCGGAAGCGGACGGGTGCGGTGGATCCACGGGGACGCGACGGAGCTGCCGCCGCTGCGGGTGGACCTGGCGACGATGACGGCGAACGTCGCCCAGGCGATCGTCGAACCCGAGGTGTGGCACGGGACCCTGGAGGGCGCCCGCGCGGCGCTGCGGCCCGGCGGACGGCTGGTGTTCGAGACCCGCGATCCGGACCGGCGCGCCTGGGAGGAGTGGACGCGGGAGGACTCCTGGCAGGTCACGGAGGTGCCGGGGGAGGGGGCCGTCGAGAGCTGGGTCGAACTGGTCGAGGTCGGCCTGCCGCTGGTGAGCTTCCGCTGGACCTACGTCTTCTCCTCGGACGGCGCGGTGCTGACCTCGGACTCGACGCTCCGGTTCCGGGACCGGGACGAGGTCGAGCGGGACCTGGCCGGGCACGGATTCGTGGTGGAGGAGGTCCGTGACGCGCCGGACCGGCCGGGGCGGGAGCTGGTCTTCGTCGCGCGCCGGCCGTGAACGGTGTGCACGTAACTGTGCGGTGCGGAGCGCTCGCGCGCCACACTGGACGTATGTGTCGCAGCATCAAGACGCTCCGTCCGCCCGCGCTGCCGGGTGAGGCGACGGAGGAAGAGATCAGGGCCGCCGCGCTGCAGTACGTGCGGAAGGTCTCCGGGTTCCGCGCGCCCGCGGCGCACAACCGCGAGGTGTTCGACGCGGCGGTTGACGCGGTCGCCGAGGCGACGGCCGACCTGCTCGCCCAGCTGGAGGTGCGGGGAGGCGGCGCGAGGGCCACGACGGCCTAGGCGGCGCCGCGGTCCCTGCCGCCCCGGGCTCTCCTCGAGTGCGGGGTGCGGGGCCTTCGCGCGCGGGTGCGGTGATCCGCGCGCTGGGCCGAACGGGGGACAGACTTCGCAAGGCGCGGAAAACGGACCTACGGGACGAGTAGAAACGGACGCGAAGTCCACCGGACGCGGAAACGTATCCCCACGCCTCACGGCCGGGGTCACGTGTGCGTCATGGATCGTCCTGGAGGGAACCTTGGGTATCCGCCACATCACCGCCACCACCGTCGCCGCCTTCGCCCTGGTCGCGGGCCTGGCCACCGGAACCGCGTCGGCCGCGCCCGCCGCACCGGAGACCACGGCCTCGCAGAGCGTCGGCGTGGACCGCTGCCACAAGCACCGGGACCACGACCGCCACAACTGGCGCGACAACCGCTGTCGGGACCGGCACGACCGGTGCTGGCGCCGGGACCGCGACCGTGACCGCCGTGAGCACGGCCGGCACCACGGCCGCGGCTGCGACCGCTGGGAGCGGGACCGGTGGGACCGGGACCGCGACCGGGACCGCTGGGAGCGGGACCGCTGGGACCGCGACCGTGACCGGTACGACCGCGACCGCCGCGACCGTCGCCGCTGACCGGCAACCGCTCGGCCCCTTCTGATCTCCGCCCCCGTCGGCCCCCGCCGACGGGGGCGGAGTCGCGTCCTCGGCGCGGTGGCCGGGTGCCTCAGGTCGTCGCCGACGGGGCGGTGTCGGCCAGGGGGCGGCGGAGCAGGTACGCGGCGGCGGCGCCCGCGAGGAACAGGGAGAGCACCGAGACCGCCGTGGTGATCCATCCGGCACCCAGCCACTGGCCGCCGAAGTAGCCGAGGCCGATGCTGTAGCCGGCCCAGCTCACGCCGGCCAGCACCGACCAGGGCAGGAACTGGCTCACCCGGCGCTGTGCCATGCCCGCCCCCAGGCTGACCACCGAGCGGCCGGCGGGGGCGAACCGGGCGACCAGGAAGAGCGCGCCGCCGCCCCGGGCCAGGGCCGCTCCGAGCCGGGCCTGGGCGATGCGCAGGCGGCGGGAACGCGCCAGCACCCGGTCCAGGCGCGGGCCGCCGCGCAGGCCGACCCGGAAGGCGGCCAGGTCGCCGAGGACCGAGGCGGTCGTGGCGCACAGGGTGAGGACGATCAGGTCCGGAACGTCCGTGGCCGTGCCGGACACCGCGTCGGCACCGGCCGCGGCGGCTCCCGTCCCCGCCGCCGCTGCGGTGGCGGCGGCCGCGACCAGCACGCCGCTGGGGAGCACCGGCAGGAAGACGTCCAGCAGGATGGAGATCACGATCAGCCCGTAGATCCACGGACTGGTGGCCAGGGTTCCCACGCTCTCCCACACGGCTCTCTCCCGGACCTCTCCCGGCTGTTACCGGGCCGCGGCGTCGCAGGGAGCGGCAGGAGCGGCCGATGACGGACAACTGCCAAAGAGTACGCCGATCAGGTGATTGGCGTTCCTCGAGGGCACGTATGTCCTCAAGGTCCCGTTCCTCCTTGTGCCGGTGTCGACGAGCGCGGCGCGGCCTCCTCCCGTATCAACGGGAGTGCGAACCGACGGCGAGCAGTGAACGACAGTGAGGAGCGGGTGGAGATGGCAGTTCGGGCGGGAGTGTGCGCGGGTGTCGTGGCGATGGCCGTGCTGGGGGCGGGCGGGGTCGCCGTGGCGGGCGGCGGCGAGCAGCACCCCCATGGCGGGAAGCCGGGTTTCCGGATGACGACCGAGGGCGTGTTCGCGCCGAAGAAGACCGCGACCACGGCGTTCACCTATGACAAGAAGCTGGTCCCGGTGGGCTCCTGGGTGCAGGTCGGGCAGCGGACGGCTCCCGGTGGGGCGACCACGGTGACGCTCCGGGTGAAGGGGCTGAAGGCGGGCCACGCCTACGGCGTCCACGTGCACACCAAGCCGTGCGCCGCCGATCCCGCCGCGGCCGGCGGGCACTACCAGCACAAGCCGTCCACCGACCCGGCGGCGGTCAACCCGCGCAACGAGGTCTGGCTGGACTTCACGGCCGACGCGAAGGGCTCCGGCAAGGCCTCGGCCCATCACGACTGGGGCTTCCGCAAGGGCGGGGCGTCCTCCGTGGTGATCCACGACGAGCCCGGATCCTCGGGTGCCCGCGTCGGCTGCTTCACGGTGCCGTTCGGGTGGACGACCGCGAAGTGAGACGACGGAGCGGGGCGCCCAGCGAGAGGGCGCCCGGGCCGGTGACGACGAGAAGGAGGAAGGACCAGCAGAAGAGGGCGGCCGGCTCGCCGCCGTTCTGCAGCGGCCACGGGTCGCGCGCCTGGTGGACGGTGAAGTACGCGTAGGCCATCGAGCCGGAGCAGACCAGCGCGGCGGCGCGGGTGCCGAGTCCCAGGAGGACGAGGGAGCCGCCGACGAGCTGGATGACCGCCGCGTACCAGCCGGGCCAGGCGCCGACCGGGACGGTGCCCCCGGTGCCGTGGGCGCCGCCCAGCACGCCGAAGAGCGAGGCGGCGCCGTGGCAGGCGAACAGCAGGCCGGTCACGACGCGGAAGAGGGCCAGGACGTAGCGGCGGGCCGCCGCGATGCCGAGGTCGACGGCGAGCGCGAGGGAGGCGGGTGACCCGTCCGGGGGCGCGGAGTCCGAGTCCGCTGCCGTGGCCAGGGTCGCCGCGTGTGCTCCGGCCGCCGTGGAGGGCGCGGGCGCCTCGGGGGAGGGCACGCGTACCTCGGCGGAGGAAGGGGCGGGCATCTCCGCCGACGGTGCGAGCACTTCGGCGGAGAGGGCGGGCACCTCCGCGCAGGGCGCGGGCATCTCCGCGGACGGTGCGGGCATCTCCGCGGACGGTGCGGGCATCTCCGCGGACGGTGCGGGCACCTCGGCGGAGGGCGCGGGTACGCCGGCGGGCGGGCCCTGGGCTGCGGTGGTCGCGGGGGAGGCGTCGTGCGAGGCGTCGTGCGAGGGCTGGGGCATGGTGGGCTCCTCGGAGTGGGCCGATCGAGGACAGTGTGATCGGACCGGAGAGCCCCGCCCCGGCCGTGGCCCACCAGGTCACCGGGGAGAGTGACGGCGGGGCCGCGGCCGGGGCGTCGGAGCCGGGCGGGAGACGGGGCGGAGCGTCAACCTCGCCGGGGCGAGGGCGCGCCGACCGGCTAGGGCCGACTCGGCGGTGCCACCGGCTCGTTCCGGTTCCGGCTCAGCAGCCGGACAGGTAGCTGGTCAGCGCGCTCTTCTCGGCGGAGTCCACGGAGAGGTTGTAGTAGTACTTCACCTGCACCCAGGCGCGGACGTAGGTGCAGTGGTACGCGGTGCGGGACGGCATCCAGGTGGCGGGGTCCTGGTCGCCCTTCGCCTGGTTCACGTTGTCGGTGACGGCGAGCAGCTGCGGGCGGGTCAGGTCGTTGGCGAAGGCCTGGCGCTGCGCGGTGGTCCAGTTGCGGGCGCCGGAGTCCCAGGCCTCGGCGAGCGGCACCAGGTGGTCGATGTCCACGTCGGAGGCGAGGGACCAGGTCGCGCCGTCGAAGGGCGAGTACCAGCTGCCGCTGGTCGCGGCGCAGGAGGAGTCGGTGACGACGCCGGAACCGTCGCGCTTGAGCACGGTCTCGCGGGTGTTGCAGGCACCGCTGATGGTGATCCAGTGCGGGAACAGGTCGCGGTTGTAGCCGGTGCGCACCTCCGTCTGGACCGGGAGGGAGGCGAGGTAGCTGCGGGCGGTGGTGGCGCTGACCGGCGTCGGGAGGGCGGCGGAGGCGCTCGGGGCGGTGAAGAGGCCCAGCGAGGCGAGGATCCCGGCCAGCGCCGTGACTATGCCGAATCGACGACCGTGACGCGCGTAGAACTTGGGCATGCGAAGTCCCTCGGTGGTGGGGGAGTGGAGCGCGGACGACGGCATGCTCGTCGCGTCACGTTGCCGGCGGATGAGCAGCCGGTGAGAAATTAGCGACGCGTACATGCCACGACAAGAGGCCGAGGGAGGTTCCGCCGCGTTCGCCCGGATGTTCCGCACCGGACGTTCACACCGCCGCTCGCGCCCGGAGGTTCCCGTACGATGGACGCAGCGGAAGGGGAGTAGCCCTACGCCGGGACCGTCGACATACTGCTCAGCTCGCTGAGCCGGCGCCCGGGGGCCGCGCACCGGTGCGTCACCGGAGCGGCCGGCGAGACCTTCGGCAAGCAGTGCATACCCGTGTGCATCATCCGTGTGTGCTGCCGTGCCGAGGTGTTCGCAGACGCGCAAGCTCTCGGCGGGGTGGCCCGACCGATTGAGGAACAGTGATCAGTATTGGTGTGACGGCGCTCGTGTTCGGCGTCGTCTTTCTCGCGGAACTCCCCGACAAGACCGCCCTCGCGGGCCTGGTGCTGGGGACGCGCTACCGCGCCTCCTACGTCTTCGCCGGCGTGGCGGCGGCCTTCCTGGTCCACGTGGTGCTCGCGGTCGCGGCGGGCAGCGTGCTGACCCTGCTCCCGCAGCAGATCGTGCACGCGATCACGGGTGTGCTCTTCCTCGGCGGGGCGGCGGTGCTGCTGATGAAGAAGGGCGAGGACGAGGAGGAGGTCCGCAAGCCGGAGAACCAGTCCTTCTGGAAGGTCTCCGGGGCGGGTTTCATGCTCATCCTCGTCGCCGAGTTCGGTGACCTCACGCAGATCATGACCGCGAACCTGGCCGCCCGGTACGACGACCCGCTGTCCGTGGGGCTCGGGGCGGTGCTGGCGCTGTGGTCGGTGGCGGCGATCGGCATCCTCGGCGGTAAGGCGCTGATGAAGAAGGTGCCGCTGGAGCTCATCACGAAGGTCGCCGCCGTCGTGATGGTGGGGCTGGGTCTGTGGAGCCTGTGGGAGGCGATCGCCGGCTGACACCGGCCGGGTCCCGGGGCGGCGCCGCCTCTGCGGTTCCGCCGCCGGGGCCCGGTGGCGCCGCCCCGCCCCTACGGTTCCGCCGCCGGGTCCCGGGCGAAGCCCGATCGGTTCTGCCGCCGGGTCCGGCGATGCAGCCCAATCCGTTCCGTCGTCGGGCCCGGGGCGGGGTGGCGCGCGCTTTGCCCGCCGCGCCGCGCTCGACCTGGTGACTCGGCGGGGGCTGGGGGCCGACGCACGTTGGGCGTGGCCGTTCCGGCTGTGTTCCGGTCGCCCCCGGTCGGGAGTCGACAGGTCGCGTTCGGTGCGCCGCACGTGCTCTGAGCTGCTCTTTCGCCTCGTCGGCGCGGAGTCGGCGCGGGGAGGTGTCCACATCCTGGGCCCCAGGGTGGCGGGAAGCGGACAGGTTTTGTATCGTGAAGGAACAAAGTGGTTCCCGCTCGTCACCCCCTGACCGGCGGGCGGGGCCACCTTGGTTTTCTTCTCTCGTTGTCTGGAGCCGTGCCGTATGGCCGTGGGTGCCGCAGTGGAACTCCCCGTCCGCGCCCTTCTGCTGGACATGGACGGAACCCTTGTCAACTCCGACGCCGCCGTCGAGCGCGTCTGGCGACGCTGGGCCGCGGAGCACGGCATGGACGGCGACCGCGTGATGCGGGTGGCGCACGGCCGGCAGGGCTACGCCACGATGGCGCTGCTGCTGCCCGACCGCCCCATGGCCGAGAACCACGCCGACAACGTCCGGCTGCTGGCCCAGGAGACGGCCGACACCGAGGGCGTGGTGGCGGTTCCCGGCGCCTCCGAGTTCCTGTCCTCCCTGCGGGGGCTCCCGCACGCGCTGGTGACCTCGGCCGACGTGGCGCTGTCCACGGCGCGCATGGCGGCCGCCGGGCTGACCGTGCCGGAGATCCGGGTCACCGCCGAGGACGTCTCCGCGTCCAAGCCGGACCCGGAGGGCTTCCTCAAGGCCGCCGCGGAGCTCGGGATCGCGCCGGAGGACTGCCTCGTGTTCGAGGACTCCGAGGCCGGGATCGCCGCCGGCAAGGCCGCCGGGATGCGGGTGGTCGGCATCGGTGAGCGGGCCGCCGCCCACGGCCCGGACGTGGTCGTGCCCGACCTTCGGGCGATCCGCGTCACGGCGGGCGCGGACGGTCTGATCCTGGTCCGGGCGGAGCGGGACGGGCTCGGCCGGCCCGCCGGTGACTGACCGCCGCCGCACGAGCGCGCCATGACGCGGGACCGGACAGGTCCCGCCCTTAGAACCAACCGGGCCCGGCCCTCATCGCCCGCCGGCCGGGCCCGGTTATCGCCTTGTCGATCTATCGACGGCGGTCGCGGTCGCGGCGGTCGTCGTCGCCGTTGTACCGGTGGTCAGGGCGTCCCTCGCCGGTGGTGACCGACTCCAGGGCCGCCCGGGTGTGCGGGCCGTACGTGCCGTACTCGTCGCCCTTGATGCCGTTGACGTACTGGAAGGCGCTCACGCTGTTGCGGACCTGGTCGTCGTACCGGCCGTCCGGCTCGTCGGCGTAGAGCCAGAGCTCCGCCAGGCGGCGCTGGAGCTCCGCCACCTGCGGGCCGGTGTCCCCGGGGCTCAGGGTGCCCGCGGCCAGGCCCGTGTCGCTCTCCGCTCCGTCGGCCGGGGCCGAGGTGCTGGAACGTTCCGGCTCCGGGGTGGGGGAAGGGGTCCGCGAGGGCTCCGAGGACGGGCTGGGTGAGGTGCTGGGCGACGCGGAGGCGTCCGGCTCAGCCGAGGGGGCGGCCGAGGTCGCCAAATCCGTCTCGGCGGCCACCTCCGTCGGGTCCACGTCCGGGACGCTCGCCCGCTGCGGCAGGGAGGTCGTCCGGGAGGGCGGCTGGTACGAGAAGAGTCCGCTGGTCACGCCCGCGATCACCGCGCCCACGCCGACCACCGAACCGGCGGTCACCAGGGCGACCCGGCGCTTGGGCGTCCGGCGGCGGCGGTGCGCGCCACGCGCCCCCGCGGCGTCCGGTCCGGCCGCCCCCGCCGACCCGACGGAGCCCATAGACCCGGCGGAGCCCATAGACCCGGTGGAGCCCGCAGGCCCGGCGAAGCCGGCGGACCCGGTCCCGTCGGCGGAGCCGAAGCCGTCCGCGGCGCCGGGACCACTCGCGGCGCCGGGACCACCCGCGGCGGCGAAAGCGCCCGCACCGGCGCCCGCGGCACCCGCGCCCACCCCGGGACCCACCGGTCCGGCGGCCCCCTCGACGCGAGCGCCCGCGGCACTCGCGCCCGCGGCACCCGCACCCGCACCCGCGCCGTGGACCGGCGCCGGCTGCTCCGGGGGCAGCGGGCCCGCGAGAGGCACCTCGGCGTCCCGCGCGGCGACGATCTCGCCCACGATCACCCGCGGCTGCCCGGCCGGCGGTGTGTCGGTCCCGGAGCCCAGCCCCACGTAGGGCCGCACCCGCAGCGGGTCGAAGTCCTCCGCCTCGGCGACCTCCCGCTCGCGCGCGTCACGCAGCGCGTCGGCGGCCAGCGATGCGCAGGCGCACGACGGGGTGTGATCCGCCCGGCGCGGCGTACCGCACCCGGGGCAGTCGTTCCCCTGGTTCTCGTTCACGCGACGGGTCCCCTCCCAGGAATCTCCCGTGATTATGCAGATTTTCTGACCGTGCGCCTACGGCGGCCGGGATTCGGGCCCGCCCTCGGGGACTCAACAGGCCATAACGGGTGACTCCGGACACGATGGAGGTAGGCCGAGGCACGTGGAGGCGAGGCGTGCAGGCCGAGAGTCGAGAGCCCGGGAGGACCCATGGCCGACGACGCACAGCGGGGGACGGGCGGCCCCCGGTCCGGGGAGCCGGACACCGGCCGCACCGGTTCCGGTCCCCCGTTCGACCAGCGGGTGCCGGCCGCCACCCACGACGCGGCCCACGCCCCGCACGCCGGGCACGCCGGACACGGCACCCGGGGCGGCGTCGCGCAGGAACCCGCCCATGTCGCGCCCAACGTGCTGCTCTCGATCGGCGCGCTGCTGCTCGGCATGCTGCTCGCCGCCCTCGACCAGACCATCGTCTCGACCGCGCTGCCCACCATCGTCAGCGAACTCGGCGGCATGGAGCACCTGTCCTGGGTGGTCACCGCCTACATGCTGGCGGCCACCGCGGCCACCCCGCTCTGGGGCAAACTCGGCGACCAGTACGGGCGCAAACGCCTCTTCCAGACCGCCATCGTCATCTTCCTGGCCGGTTCCGCGCTCTGCGGCATGGCGCAGGACATGCCGCAGCTCATCGCCTTCCGGGCCGTGCAGGGCCTGGGCGGCGGCGGCCTGATGGTGCTGTCCATGGCGATCGTCGGCGACCTCGTCCCGCCCCGTGAACGCGGACGCTACCAAGGTCTCTTCGGCGCGGTCTTCGGCGCGACCAGCGTGCTGGGACCGCTGCTCGGCGGACTGTTCACCCAGCACCTGAGCTGGCGCTGGGTCTTCTACATCAACCTGCCGCTGGGCGTCGTCGCGCTGGGCGTGATCGCCGCCGTGCTGCACATCCCCCGGCACCGGGAGAAGCACCGCATCGACTACCTGGGCACCCTGCTGATCGCCTCCGTCGCCACCTGCCTGGTGCTGGTCACCTCGCTCGGCGGCACCACCTGGCCGTGGGCGTCCTGGCGGATCGTCTCCCTGGCGGTGCTGGGCGTGCTGCTGGCGGTGGCGTTCGTGGCGGTCGAACGGCGGGCCGCCGAGCCGGTGCTGCCGCTGAAGCTGTTCGCCATCCGCACCTTCAGCCTCACCGCGGTGATCAGCTTCATCGTGGGCTTCGCGATGTTCGGCGCGATGACCTACCTGCCGACCTTCCTCCAGGTCGTGCACGGCATCTCGCCGACCATGTCCGGCGTCTACATGCTGCCGATGGTGGCGGGCCTGCTGCTCGCCTCCACCGCCTCCGGCCAGGTCGTCAGCCGCACCGGCCGGTGGAAGGTGTTCCCGGTGGCAGGCACCCTGATCACCGCCGTCGGCCTGGTGCTGCTGCACCAGCTCGACGCGACCAGCCCGACCTGGCTGATGGGCGTCTACTTCTTCGTCTTCGGCGTCGGTCTCGGCCTGGTCATCCAGGTCCTGGTGCTGATCGTGCAGAACGCCGTGTCCTACCAGGACCTCGGCGTCGCCACCTCAGGCGCCACCTTCTTCCGTTCCATCGGCGCCTCCTTCGGCGTCGCCGTCTTCGGCACGATCTTCGCCGGCCGCCTCGACGACAAGCTGGTGAGCACCTTCAGCGGGGTCACGCTGCCGCCCGGGGTGACCGTCGACGGCCTGGAGGCCGACCCGCGCGGCATCGCCGGACTGCCCGCCGCGCTGCGCCTGCGCGCCCTGGACGCCTACGCCTCCGCCATCACCGACGTCTTCCTCTACGCCGCGCCCGTCGCCGCCCTCGCGTTCCTGCTCGCCCTGGCGCTGCGCGAGGACCCGCTGCGCGGCTCGGTCACCGCCCCGGACGCCTCGGAGACGCTGGCCAGCAACCCCGTGGAGCGTTCCTCGCACGACGAGGCGGCGCGCGCCCTGTCGGTGCTGGCGAGCCGCGAGGGCCGGCGCGAGGTCTACCGGCGGATCACCGAACGGGCCGGCTACGACCTGCTGCCCGCGGCGAGCTGGCTGCTGCTGCGGACCCGCCGGTACGGGTGGACCGAACCGGCCGTGCTGGCCGAGTACAGCAAGGTGCCGCTGGAGCGGATCATGGCGGCCGGACGGCAGGTGGAGGAGCGCGGCCTCGCGGTGCGCCGCGGCCTCGACCTGGAGCTCACCCCCGCCGGGTACGAGGTGGCGGAACGGCTGTCGCGGGCCCGGGAGGAGTCGATGGCCGAACTGCTCGGCGACTGGTGGGGACCCGAGCGGCCCCGCGACCTGATCCAGCTGGTCAAGGAGCTCAACGACGAGCTCTCCGGCTCCGACGCGGAACGGCCCCGCAGGGCCGGCGGCTCCACCTCGCACCGCTACTGGCGCGCCGCCTGAGCGGTCCCCCGCGCCCTTCCGGAGGAACACCGCCACCCGCTCCGCCCCGCCGCGCCCGCGTCCCCTGCCGTGAATGCGCCGTTTGAGCGATGAGGCCCCGGCAAGACGAACGGGACGAAGCGGTCCGCGACGAGGAGCGGGCCGGGAGCGACCCCGGAAGGCATCCATGTCCCAAGGCGTGATCATCGCTCTGATCGTCATCGTGGCCGCAGTCGTGCTGATCGCGGCCTTCATGGCCAAGTCCCGCAAGGCGCACGGCGGGCGCAACCTCCGCCGGCGCTTCGGGCCCGAATACGAACGGACCGTCGCCCGGTACGACGGCGACACCGCCGCCGCCGAGCGGGAACTGACCGCGCGCGTCGAGCGCCACGGCGAGCTGAGCATCCGGCCGCTGGAGCCGGCCGAGCGGCAGCAGTACGAGACGCGCTGGGCGGCCGCCCAGGAGCGTTTCGTCGAGTCGCCGCGCGAAGCGGTGACCGAGGCCGACCGGTTGCTCGCCGAAGTGGCCGCCTCCCGCGGCTTCCCCGGCGGCGGCGAGTACGAGGAGCAGGTCTCCGCGCTCTCCGTCCACCACCCGCACCACGTGAACGGCTACCGGCGCATCCACCGCGCGGCCCTCGCCGCCGCGGGCGGCGCCGCGGAGAGCAGCTCGGCCACCGAGGAGCTGCGCGAGGCCCTGGTCGAGGGCCGGGCGCTCTTCGACGAACTGATCAACGACCGCACCCATCGCACGGGCGCCACCCCGGCCGGCTCCGGCGACGCCCACGGGCACGGCGCACGCCACGGCCAGCAGGGCACCGTCGGCGACCGGGTCCGGTCCCACCTGCCGGGCAACGCCCCCCGGCACCACGTGAAGGGGAGCTGACGCATGAGCGAGCGCATGACCGACCGCATCAAGAACCGTCTGACCGACCAGGGCAACACCCACCCGGACGGCGGCGACCACCACGGCACGACCGACCACGGCACCACCCACCACGCCGGCGACCACACCACCGACCGCGGCACGGGCCACACCAACGGCCTGCCCGCCGACCGGACCGCGGACGGAGCGGGCGCCGTCGACGGATGGGGCCCCGGAGCCTCGGCCGGCACCGCCGTCACCCCGGTCCGCCCGCTCTCGGAGCAGGGCGTCCCGAGCACCCCGGACAACCACGACCTGCGCAACGAGCAGGACCGGTCCGCCGGTCAGGGCATCCGCGACGGCCAGGTGTTCCAGGACAGCCACGACACCACGGACTTCCACAGCACCCAGGGCGGCCACGGCACCCAGGGCGGCCACGGTGCCACCGGCACCCACCTGACCCCGGGCCACGGCACGACCGGCACCGCTGCCCAGGGCACGGGCGCCCACGCCGCTCCCCAGGCGGGCGGCCACGACTTCCCGGGCGACGGGCAGCACGGCACGGCGGTCGGCGGCCCCTTCGGCGGCGTCACCGGCGGGCGGGACTCCCAGAGCGGTGAGTCGTACGGCGGCGAGAGCTACGGCGGCGACACCCAGGGCCCGGGCACCCACAGCACCGGAACACATGGCGTCGGAACCCACAGCACCGGAACCCATGGCACCGGCACACACGGTGCCGGTACCCATGGCACCGGCACACACGGCGCGGCGACCCACGGTTCCGCCGGTACCCATGGCGGCGCTCACGGCGGCGCCCACCACACCGACGACGACGGTCCGGGCGAGACCCTGCACCGGCTGCTCCCGCACGAGGACACCGAGAAGCTGAACCAGCGGCTGCACCACGCCGTCGGCGGCTTCGTCGACGAGCCGCGCGGGTCCGTCGGGGAGGCGGAGAAGGTCCTGGACGAGGTGGCCGAGCGCCTCTCCTCGTGCCTGACGGCACGGCGCCGCACCCTGCGCACCGCCTGGCAGTCGCTGGGCGACGAGACCGCCGACCCGGCCGCCGACACCGAGCAGCTCCGGCTGATCCTGCGCGACTACCGCGAGCTCACCGACCGGCTGCTGCGGCTCTGACCCGAGGGCCGCGCCCTCGCCCCGATCAGGCCCCCATCCGGCTGCGATCCGGCCCCGATCAGCTCCGCCGGGCCCGCCGCTCGGCCAGCACGCCCTCCACGTCGAAGGGCTTGCGGCCCAGCGGCGGGCCCGGCGGCGGTTTGTACATCATCTCGCGGATCCGGACGTTGACGTCCTCCAGGATCCTCCGCGCGGCCTGCTCCGACGGGGCGGCCAGCGCGGCCTCGTGGGCGTCCTCCGCCTCCTTGCGCAGGGCGAGCGCCGGCGGCAGCACCGACAGGCCCTCGCGGGCCATCTTGCGCTTCACCCACCACAGGTCGTCGTGGGCGGCGCCCAGGTCCGGCAGCGGCCGGCCCGCGCCCGGCAGGTCGGCGAACTCGCCCCGCGCCTCCGCCTCGCGGATCTGGCGGTCCACCCAGGACTCGAAGTTCACGCCCGGAGGCTTCCGTTCGGTCATGCGTCCATTGTCCAGGACCGGCCGTCCGGAGGACGAGCGGCATCCGGCCGATCTATCATCGGCACCGGTCCCGCCCGGTCGCACCCTAGGAGCTGAGCGCAGTGCTCGAACTGACCATGGCCGCCGTCTCCGGCACGGAGGAGGGCGCCACGGCCGGCATGCAGATGGCCGACGCGCCCAGCGTGCCCGGCTCGGTGCTGCGGGTCGGCCGCGACAAGGCGGTGTGCCGGCTGGGCACGCCGTCGGACTGGCTGTTCGTCTCCCGGGTCCACCTGGAGTTCCAGTTCGGCTCCGACGGCGTCTGGCACCTCACCTGGCTGCGCGGCTCCCAGCCGGACCCCTCCTCCGAGGTCCGCATCGTCCTCGGCGGCGCCACCCACCCGCTGGCCTACGGCGGCACGGTCGCCCTGCCGCCCGGCGGTTCCGGTGAGGTCGTCGTCCAGGACCGCACCTCGCCGCGCAGCGTCAACGTGGGCTTCTACCACGAGGCCTGAACCCCACGGCCCGGACGCCGGCCCGAACGCCGGCCCGGCTGACGGCCCGGCGGCCGACGGCCCGGTCGTCGGCCCCGCCGCCGCTCAGGACACCACGCGCGCCAGCGCGAACCCGTCGTAGCCCTTGGTCCCCACCGTCTGCAGCGCCGTCGCGCTGAGCCGCGGGTGCCCGGCGATCAGCTCCAGCGCCTCACGGGTGCCCCGCACGTCCGGCGCGTCGCTGCCGGCGTCGGCGACCCGGCCGCCGCGCACCACGTTGTCGACGACGATCAGGCTGCCCGGCCGGGTGAGCCGCAGCGCCCACTCCACGTAGCGCGGGTTGTTGCCCTTGTCGGCGTCGACGAAGACCAGGTCGAAGGGGGCGGTGCCCTCCTCGGCCAGCTTCGGCAGCGACTCCAGCGCCGGGCCGACCCGCACCTCCACCACGGCGTCCAGCCCGGCCCGGGCGAGGTTCCGGCGGGCGATCTCCGCGTGCCGCTCCTCGTACTCGAGGGTGACCAGGCGGCCGTCGGCCGGGAGGGCGCGCGCCATCCAGATGGTGCTGTACCCGGCCAGCGTGCCGATCTCCAGGATGTTCCGCGCGCCCTGCGTCTCGGCCAGCAGGCGCAGCAGCTTGCCCGCGCCGGCCGACACGTTGATCGGGGGCAGCCCGGCCGCTTCCGCGTCCCGCAGCGCCGCGGTCAGTGCCTCGTCCTCGGGGGCCAGCAGGCTGGACAGATAGTCGTCGACGTCGTTCCAGTGAGCGGAGTCGCTCATCGGACGGAACCTTTCCTCGGGGCCGTCGGACCGGGCGGGCGGGCCGTGCGCCCACCCGCCTCCGGGATTATCGTCCGGTCGCGGCCCGCCGGGGGAGAATTCCGCCGGACGCGCGGGCACGGCGTCCCGGCGCTCAGTCCTGGACGCGGTCGAAGCGGGGGCCGGAGGGCTCCACGGACACCGCGTAGTCGACGGCGTCGCCGCCCTCGCGGGCCGTGCGGCAGGTGTGCCCGGTCGGCCCGGCCGGCTCGACCGCCTCCGCGGCGGGCATCTCGTCGCAGCTCAGCGAGGTGCCGGCGTCGCCGCCGAACCGGTCCCAGAACGCGTGGTGGACGCGCCGGGCGACCAGCAGTGCCTTCTCCGGCTCGGCGCGGTACGGGGTGAGGACGTCGCCCGGCTCGTAGTCCTCGCCGATGGTGACCGTGTAGGGGATCTCCACCCCCTCGTACGTCGCGACGCACGCGCTCGTGGCGCCGGCCCGCTGGGTGACGCCCTCGGGGCAGACGGCGGTGGTCCTCCCCTCCACGCGGGCGCCGCTCAGCAGATCGCCCTGGAGCGCGTACTCGACCTGGGTGGTGAAGTCCGCGTCGGAGCCCGGCCTGCCGGGCGGATCCGCCATGTCGGAGCCGCTGCCGGCCACCCCCTGCGGCGGGCCGGTGATCTCCACCGCCAGCGGGCCGTCGGCGGCGGGGGAGGAGGCCGGGGCGGAGCTGGAGGCGGGTGCGGGGCTGGAGGCCGCGCCCGGCCGGTCCGCCCGGCCGGGATCGGTGGACGCGTCGTTCTCCTCCTGGCCGCAGCCGGCCATGAGGAGCGCGGCGGCGGCAACGCCCAGCAGGGCGCGGGAATTTCGTCGCATGACCGGAATGCTAGGGATGTGCCGCCACCTCCGGGGAGGCGACGGGAAAACCCGTTGGGCCCGGTGCCGGGACGCCGCGACAATCCCGGCATGACATCGCCGCGCACGACCACCGCCTGGTCGGTCGCCCCCGAGGACGTGACCTCGGCGGACGCCGCCGCCCTCTGGAGGGCGTACTACACCGAGGTCAGCGACCGCTGGTACCTGCTGCACGAGGGGCGGCGCACCGACCCGGACGAGCTGGAGCGGGAGATCGCGGCCGACACCGGGGACGGGCTGGCACCGCCCGGCGGGGCGCTGCTGGTGGCGCGGTACGACGGGACGCCCGCCGGGACGGCCGGGGTCCGGCTGGTCGAGGAGGGCGTCGCGGAGCTCAAGCGGGTCTTCCTGCTGCCCGCGTGCCGCGGCAGGGGCGGCGCGGCGCTGCTGGTCGCGGCGGCCGAGGAGTCCGCCCGGGCGATGGGGGCCCGGCGGATGATCCTGGACACCCGCCACGACCTGGTCGAGGCGCGGGCGCTGTACGCGCGGCTCGGCTACCGGGAGACCGGCCGCCACAACGACGACCCCTACGCCGAGCACTGGTTCACCAAGGACCTCACCGGTCCCTGACCCCGGCGCTCCCCGACGTCACGAGCCCGCGAGGTCACGCGCCCCCGGCATCACGCGCCCTCGCCGTCACCGATCCCCGACGTCACCGATCCCCGACGTCACCGCGCTACAGGGGCCCTCGCCGTCACCGCTCCCCGGCGTCACGCGCCCTCGGCGTCACCGCTCGCCGGCGTCATCCGTTCCTGGCCGCGCGGGGTCTTGGCCGCGCCGGGCGCCTCGAAGGTCACCGGGGCCTCGAACGCCGCCTGCCGGGTCGCCCGGCGCAGCGCGCGCAGGACGGCCGGGCCGACGGTCAGGGTGAGGACCGTGGTGAGCAGGGCGCGGCCCAGGTCCCAGGCCATGGACGTGGTCAGGCAGTAGGCCACGAACCGGGCCAGGTTGACGGCGAGGGGGGCCTGCGGGTCCGGCGCGACGGCCACGGCGATCTGGCCGGCCATGAACGGCCACCCGGCCAGGTTCATCAGCGTGCCGTAGCCGAACGCCGCGAGGAAGCCGTACGCGGCGAGCATCCCCACCTCCGCGCGGCCGGAGGGCCGGCGGGGCAAGAACCCCGCGCCCAGCGTGAACCAGCCGAGGGAGAGCATCTGGAACGGCAGCCAGGGGCCCACCCCGCCGGTCAGCAGCGCCGACGCGAACAGCGTCACCGAGCCGAGCACGAAGCCGAAGCCCGGCCCCAGGACGCGGCCCGCCAGCAGCATCAGGAAGAAGGTGGGCTCCAGCCCGGCCGTCCCCGCGCCGAGGGGGCGCAGCGCGGCGCCCGCGGCGGCGAGCACGCCCAGCATGGCGACGGCCTTCGCGCCGAGGCCCGACTCGGCGATGGTGGCCGCGGTGACCGCGACCAGGAGCAGCAGCAGCGCGGCGAACAGCCAGGGCGCGTCCTCCTGGTGGGCGGCCACCGAGGACTCCGGCGGTATCAGCAGCGGCCAGACGAAGCCGGCCAGGCCGACCGCGCTCACCAGCAGCAGCGTGAGGGTGGAGCGGGCGCCCAGCCGGACCGCGCGGGTGCGGGGGGCCGCCGGGGGGATCGCGGTCATGCCAGCGCCTCCCGGACCTGGCGCACGGTGAGCCAGCGCCGCGGGGCGAGCACCTTGGTGACCTGCGGGGCGTAGGCGGGCAGCGCCAGCACCACGTCGGCGGTCGGGCCGTCGGCGACGACCTCGCCGTCCGCCAGCATCACCACCCGGTGGGCCAGCTCGGCCGCCAGCTCCACGTCGTGGGTGGCGAGGACGATGGCGTGGCCCTGGCCGGCGAGCTGCCGCAGGTGCCCGACCAGGCGGGACTTGGCCGCGTAGTCCAGGCCCCGGGTCGGCTCGTCGAGCAGCAGCAGCGGCGGGCGCGCGGTCAGGACCACCGCCAGGGCGAGGGTGAGGCGCTGGCCCTCGGAGAGGTCGCGGGGGTGGGCGGAGTCCGCGATGCCGGGCAGCAGCCGGGTCACCAGGGCGCGGCAGGTGCCGGGCTCGGCGTCCGCGTCGCGGTCGGCGGCCGCGCACTCGGCGGCCACGGTGTCCGCGTACAGCAGGTCCCGGGGCTCCTGCGGCACCAGGCCCACCCGGCGCACCAGGTCACGGGGCCTGGTCCGGTGCGGGACGGCGCCGCAGGCCAGCACCGAGCCGGAGGCGGGCTCGACCAGGCCGACCAGGGCCGACAGCAGTGTGGACTTGCCCGCGCCGTTGCGGCCCATCAGGGCCACGGTCTCGCCGGGAGCGACGCCGAGCGACACCGACCGCAGCGCCTCGACCGCGCCCCGGCGCACGACCAGGCGGTCCACCACGGCCGGCAGCGGGGCCACCGCCGCGGCCTCGCCGTCCCGCGGCTGCGTTCCGGCCACCACGCCGTCCCGCGGATCCGGCAGCGCCCCGGCCGCCGCCGCCCGCGGCTTGGGGCGCCACCAACGGCGGCGTTCCGGCTCGGGCGTCGGCTCGGGGACGGTGAGGGCGGCCGGCTCCGGGGCGGGCGGGGCGGTGTCGTCCGCGTCGGCGAGGCGGTCGCGGAGGCCGGCCGCCCGGCGGCGGGCGTCGCGGACGGTCAGGGGCAGCGGGGACCAGCCGGCGAGGCGGCCCAGCTCGACCACCGGCGGGAAGACCGGGGAGGCGGCCATCACCTCGGCCGGGTCGCCCACCACCGGCGCCTCGCCGGGCGCCGGCAGCAGCAGCACCCGGTCCGCGTAGTGGACGACGCGCTCCAGCCGGTGCTCGGCCATCAGCACCGTGGTGCCCAGGTCGTGCACCAGCCGCTGGAGCACCGACAGGACCTCTTCCGCGGCGGCCGGGTCGAGCGCGGAGGTCGGCTCGTCCAGCACCAGCACCCGCGGGTGCGGGGTGAGCACCGACCCGATGGCGACCCGCTGCCGCTGCCCGCCGGAGAGCGTGGCGATGGGTCGCTCCCGCAGGTCGGCCAGGCCCAGCAGGTCCAGCGTCTCCTCGACACGCCGCCGCATCACGTCCGGGGCGAGTCCCA
The DNA here is from genome assembly GCF_053592575.1 of Streptomyces sp. NPDC002640. Classification (NCBI taxonomy): domain Bacteria; kingdom Bacillati; phylum Actinomycetota; class Actinomycetes; order Kitasatosporales; family Streptomycetaceae; genus Streptomyces; species Streptomyces sp. NPDC002640. The sequence goes on from NZ_JBSFVZ010000011.1 coordinate 29,592, forward strand.
ACGACTCCATGCCGTAGGCGAGTTCGTCCTCGACCGTGTCGGTGACGAAGTGCGCCGTCGGGTCCTGACCCACCGTGCCGACCACGTCGGCGAGTTCCCGCGGCTTGTGGGTCCGGGTGTCCCGGCCGGCCACCGTCACCCGGCCGCGCAGGGTGCCGCCGGTGAAGTGCGGCACCAGCCCGCTGACCGCGCCCAGCACCGTCGACTTGCCGACCCCGGACGGGCCGACCAGCAGGGCGAGTTCACCCTCGGGGATCTCGAAGTCCAGCCCGCGGACGGCGGGTTCGCCCGCGCCGTCGTACGTCACGGAGACATCGTCGAAGCGGATCACGGTCGTCGGTCCTTGCCGGTCGGTGGGGAGACGTGCGGGGCGAGGAAGGCGGGGAGCAGGCCCAGCAGCAGCGCGGCGGCGGGCCACAGCGGCAGCACGGGCGCGGTCGGCGGTGTGACCGGCGGGGTCAGCGCCACCGGGTCCCAGGACGCGGCGAGGACGGTCAGCACGGCCACCGCCACGCCCGAGCCGGAGACCAGCCAGGCGCGGACGCCCCACCGTTCGGGCCGGTAGCGGGTGCGCGGGGTGCGCCGGCCGCCCAGCCACAGCCCGGCCAGCGCGGCCGCCACCCCGGCCAGCAGCAGCGGCAGCCCGTACACCCCGCCGACCGCGGCGAGCAGCCCGTACGAGCCGGCCGCCACGCCGAGCAGGCCGCCCACGGTGAGGACGGCCGTGGTGCGGCGCACGGCGGGCGGGACGGCGGCGGTGCGGCCGTAGCCGCGGGCGTCCATGGCGGCGGCCAGCGCCACCGAGCGGTCCAGCGCGCCCTCCAGGACCGGCAGCCCCACCTGGAGCAGGCCCCGCACCCCGCGGTCCGGCCGGCCGCGCAGCCGCCGGGCCGCGCGCAGCCGCAGCACGTCGGCGATCAGGTGCGGGGCGAAGGTCATGGCGACCACCACCGCCACCCCCACCTCGTACAGGGCCGCCGGCAGCGCCTTCAGCAGCCGGGACGGGTTCGCCAGCGCGTTCGCCGCGCCCACGCAGATCAGCAGGGTGGCCAGCCGCAGGCCGTCGTAGAGCGAGAACAGCACCTCCTCCAAGTACACCGGACCGCCCAGGCGGACGCCCTGCGCCCAGTCGGGCAGCGGTACCTCGGGGAGGCGGAGCAGCAGGTGCGTGCCGGGGACGGCGGTGCCGAACACCAGGGAGAAGACGAGCCGGATGCCCAGCACCAGCAGGCCCAGCTTGACGAACGCGCCGTAGGAGCGCGCCCACGGCGCGTCCGTGCGGCAGGCCATGACCACGTAGGCGCTGACGCCGATCAGCAGCGCCAGCAGCAGCGGGTTGCGGGTGCGGGACGCGGCGACGCCCAGCGCCAGCGCCCACACCCACCAGGCGCCGGGATGCAGCGCCGCGCCGGGGGCCCGGGCGGCGCCGCGGTTCGCGGACACGGTCACGGTCATGCTCGTCGTCCCCTCGTCCCCTCGCCCCTCGTCCCGTCAGCCGCGCCGGCGCCGGGACTGCAGGACGGCGGCGCCGCCCAGCAGCAGCACGGCGCCCGCGCCCGCCCACAGGCCGAGCGACGGGCCCGGGGAGGCGGCGTCGGTGGAGGCGTTCCCGGTGGAGGCGGGCTCGGCCGGGCCGTCGGACGGGTCCGCGGCGGCCACCTGCTCGCCGCAGCCGGTGCGCGGGTAGCCCCCGATGGCGCACAGCATGGCGCTGCTGTCGTAGCGCAGCGGCGCGGCCACGGCGGCCAGGGCCTCCGCGGCGGAGGCGTCCTCGGTCACGCTCGCGCAGTAGGTGCGGCCCTCGGGCGGCGTCTCGCCTCCCGGCGCGTGCTCCGGCGTGCCGAAGTCGACGACCAGGGCGATCCGCTTGCGGCCGTCGCGCTCCGGGGTGCCGTCGCAGATCTCCGCGAACGGCTTCGTGGTGCGCGGACGGGACGCGTCGGCGGAGTTCTCGGTGATCGCGAAACGGAAGCCCTGCACGGCGCCGTCCGCCGGGCGCAGCGAGGACGGGCCCTGGGTGGCCCACACCCACGTCCGCCCGTCGAGTTCCCAGTAGGACCAGTACCGGTACCCGGCCGCCTGCGCCGCGCCCGCGCCCTGCACCAGCAGGAGCGCGGTCAGCAGCGTCAGGACGGCCGTGGCGAGGGCGCGCGCACGGTTCACGGCCGGCGCTTCCGGGAGGCGCGGACCGCCAGCAGGACCACGAGGGCCGCGACCACCACGAGAGCGGCGCCGCCCGCCCACCACACGGCGGGGGAGACGCCCTCGTCGTCGTTCCTGCCCTGCTCCCCGGCGTCGGCGGGCTGGTCCGCCTCGGGGGCGGGGCCGGTGGCGTTCAGCAGCTTCACCAGGTCCTGGCCGCCGAAGTCCCGCGGGTCGGCGCCGACCGCCTCGGCGGTGAGGATCAGCTGGGCGTAGGCGGCGGGGCCGGTCTGCTTCGCCCAGGCCGCGCCGTTGTCCCGCAGGTGGGCGACGGCCTTCCCGGCCTGGTCGGCGTGGCCGGTGGAGGCGAGCGCGATCACCGCGTCGGCGGTGTTGCCGAGGTCGGGCTGCGGGTCCGCGCCGGGCATCGCCGAGGTGAGGTGGCCGTCCTCGGTCAGCGGGCCGGCCAGGTGGGCGGCGCCGTTCTCGGCCGCCTGCTCCGGGGTCCTCGCCTCGGCGCACTTCGCGGCGGCACCGGCGGGCTCCGCTTTCTTCCCGCCGAGGCCGGAGCCCAGCGAGCCCAGCACGGCGGCGGCGGTGGCGTCGGCGTTGGCGATCAGCTTCCCGGACTTGTCGGGCTGGTAGGCGAACGCGCCCGCGTCCTTGCCCTTGCACGGCAGCGCGAAGGTGAGCAGCGCGTCCAGGGGCGACTTCCCGTCCTTGACGGTCTCGGCGGGCTTCTCGCCCGCCGCGGCCAGCGCGCCGATCACCACGGAGGTCGAGTTGGCGTCCGAGGGGGTGCCGGGGTTGTAGCCCCAGCCGCCGTCCTCGTTCTGCGCCGAGACCAGCCAGTCGACGGCCTTGTCCACGGCCGCGTCGTGCCCGCCGAGCGCCGCCAGCGCCTGCACCGCGGCCGCGGTGCTGTTGCTGTCGACCATGGTCTTCCCGTCGCACGCCGTGGACGGGTCCGGGCGGAACGCGGCGAACGAGCCGTCCGCGCACTGCTGCCCGGTCAGCCAGCCGACGGCCCGGTCCGAGGGGGTCACCCCGGCGGTGTCCTGGGCGAGCAGGGTCAGCGACTGGCGCCAGACGCCGTCGTAGGTGGGGTCGGTGGCTCCGTGGAGGCCGGCGGGTATCTCCGGCGGGGCGGACGGCGACGGCGTCGCGTCGTCGGCGAAGGCGGCCGGGGCCGTACCGGCGCCGAGTACGGCGGCAGCGGCCAGGACCGCTGCGGCGCGGCGAACGTTCATGGTTGGCGGAGTGCCTCTCCCTGTGGGGGAGCCAGGCAGCGACGGGCACCGACTGGGGCCCGGCGGCTCGGCTCCGTATACCTCGACGGTGCCGGCCACCGGCGGGAGCCGGCGGCCAATGAGCCGGTCACGGTCGCGCGGGGCATTCCGGCTCGCCGCCATGACGGCGGCTCACGGTTGCGGGTCAGCGCCGGATTTGCACCGGCTTCCCCCCGAACGAGTGTGATGACGACCGTGCCACTCTACCGGCACCCCCGGGCGGCACCCCGGGCGCGGTACCCCGCCCCCGCCTGGGGCCGGGCCCGCCCCGGCCCCGCGGGCGCCGGGCCACCCGACCGGGCGTGCGCGCATATCCGGCCATGGCGATCGCAAACAGGGCCGAGGGGCCCTCGACCCGGCCCCGAGGTGCGGCTAGATTCCCGGAATGGTCCTGATCGGAGTCGGCCGCACCGCCGACGTGTACGTGCTCGACGAGCGTTGGGTCCTCCGCAGGTACCGGGACGGCGCCGTCGGCGACGTGGGGACCGAGCGGACCCTGATGACCTACCTCCACGGCCACGGCTACCCCGTGCCGCAGGTCCGCCCCGCCCAGGACGGCGCCTCCCGCACGGACCTGGTGCTGGAACGCCTCGACGGCCCCACCATGGCGGGCGCCCTGATCGCCGGACTGATCACCCCGCGGCAGGCGGGCGCCATGCTGGCCCTGCTGCTCACCGGCCTGCACGCCGTCCCGGCCCGGCGGACCGGCGGCCCCGGCGCCAGCATCCTCCACCTCGACCTGCACCCCGAGAACGTCATCCTCACGTCCGGCGGCCCACGGGTCATCGACTGGGCCAACGCCGCCGAGGGCTCTCCCGGCCTCGACTGGGCGACCACCGCGGTGATCCTCGCCCAGGTCGCCACCGGGGCCACGCACACCGCCCGGCCGGCCGGGGAACTGCTGTCCGCGCTGCTCACCGACCCGGCCGCCGTCCACCTCACCCCGGACGCGCTGGGGGAGGCGTTGCGGCGCAGGGCCGGCGACCCGACGATGACGGAGCGTGAGACGGCCGGCCTCGACCGGGCCGGGGCCGCCGTGCGGGAGCTGATGGAACCCCGGCCGGCGTAATGCCGCGCGACAGGCCGCGATCCGGACATCTCCCCACGTCAGCACAGACGTCGGGGAACCGGTGCCGTGGCGAGCATCACCCGGCGGACCACCCACGGTCCGGCTACCAGCGGGTAGATTCGAAGCGCCGTTGTGTGATCAACAGTGGTCACCAGTGATCGATCCGCGACTTGTTGCTGGCAGCCGCCGCGACGTAACCTCGCGGGACAGTTCAGCGAGAAGGGGGCCGTACGTGACCGCTGAGGCCATGGCCGCCGACGGTCAGCCGGCTCTGCGCATCGCGCTCCTCACCTACAAGGGCAACCCGTTCTGCGGCGGACAGGGCGTCTACGTGCGCCACCTCTCCCGCGAACTCGCCCGTCTGGGCCACACCGTCGAGGTGATCGGCTCCCAGCCGTACCCGGTCCTCGACGAGGGCGAGGACCTCGCCGGGCTCTCCCTGACCGAGCTGCCCAGCCTCGACCTCTACCGCCAGCCCGACCCGTTCCGCACCCCGCGCCGCGAGGAGTTCCGGAACTGGATCGACGCCCTAGAGGTCGGCACCATGTGGACCGGCGGCTTCCCCGAGCCGCTCACCTTCTCGCTGCGCGCCCGCCGCCTGCTGCGCGCCCGCCGCGGCGACTTCGACGTCGTCCACGACAACCAGACCCTCGGCTACGGCCAGCTCGGCGACCTCGGGGCGCCCCTGGTGACCACCGTGCACCACCCCATCACCGTCGACCGGCAGCTCGAGCTCGACGCCGCCGGGGACTGGAAGCGCCGCCTGTCGGTCCGCCGCTGGTACGCCTTCACCCGGATGCAGAAGCGCGTCGCCCGCCGCCTGCCCTCGGTGCTCACCGTCTCCGGCAGCTCCCGGCAGGAGATCGTCGACCACCTCGGCGTCCGCCCCGACCGGGTGCACGTGGTGCACATCGGCGCCGACACCGACCTGTTCTCGCCGGACCCGTCGATCGCCCGGGTCCCCGGACGGATCGTCACCACCTCCAGCGCCGACGTCCCGCTCAAGGGCCTGGTCTTCCTGGTCGAGGCGCTCGCCAAGCTGCGCACCGAACAGCCCGACGCCCACCTTGTCGTGGTCGGCAGGCGCGCCGAGGACGGGCCCGTCGCCCAGGCCATCGAGCGGTACGGCCTCGAGGGCGCCGTCGAGTTCGTCAAGGGCATCTCCGACGCCGAACTCGTCGACCTGGTCCGCTCCGCCGAGGTCGCCTGCGTCCCCTCCCTCTACGAGGGCTTCTCGCTGCCCGCCGCCGAGGCCATGGCCACCGGCACCCCGCTGGTCGCCACCACCGGCGGCGCCATCCCCGAGGTGGCCGGCCCCGACGGCGAGACCTGCCTGGCGGTACCGCCGGGCGACGCCGGCGCCCTCGCCGCCGCCCTCGGGCGCCTCCTCGACGACCCGGAGCTGCGCGCCCGCCTCGGTGCCGCCGGCCGCGCCCGCGTCCTGGAGCACTTCACCTGGAAGCGCGCCGCCGAGGGCACCGTCGCCCACTACCGGGAGGCCGTCGCACGCCGCTCGACGGGCGGTCGCGCGCCCGTCGTCCCCACCCCCACAACCGGCCACCACCACGAAAGCAGGACCCCGTGCTGACCGTCGACTTCTCCCGGTTCCCGCTCGCCCCGGGCGACCGTGTCCTGGACCTCGGCTGCGGAGGAGGCCGGCACGCCTTCGAGTGCTACAAGCGCGGCGCCCAGGTCGTGGCCCTCGACCGCAACGGCGAGGAGATCCGCGAGGTCGCCAAGTGGTTCGCCGCGATGAAGGAGGCCGGTGAGGCCCCGGCCGGCGCCACCGCCACCGCCATGGAGGGCGACGCCCTCAACCTGCCGTTCCCCGACGCCTCGTTCGACGTCGTCATCATCTCCGAGGTGATGGAGCACATCCCCGACGACAAGGGCGTCCTCGCCGAGATGGTCCGCGTCCTCAAGCCGGGCGGCCGGATCGCCGTCACCGTGCCGCGCTACGGGCCGGAGAAGGTCTGCTGGGCGCTCTCCGACGCCTACCACGCGGTCGAGGGCGGCCACATCCGCATCTACAAGGCCGACGAACTGCTCGCGAAGATGCGCGAGGCCGGCCTGCGCCCCTACGGCTCCCACCACGCGCACGCGCTGCACTCGCCGTACTGGTGGCTGAAGTGCGCCTTCGGCGTGGACAACGACAAGGCACTGCCGGTGCGGGCGTACCACAAGCTGCTGGTGTGGGACATCATGAAGAAGCCGCTGGCCACCCGGGTCGCCGAGCGCGCCCTCAACCCGGTCATCGGCAAGAGCTTCGTGGCCTACGCGACCAAGCCGCACCTGCCGGCCGCCGCCGTCGCCGGTGCGGGTGCCGGTGCCGGTGCCGCCGAAGGGGACGTGGCGTGACCACGCCCAGGACCGAGCACCTCGTCCTTCCCGGGGTGCTCACCGCCGAGCAGGCCGCCGCCACCGTGCGCGGCCTGCTCGCCGTGCAGCGCGAGGACGGCGCGATCCCGTGGTTCCGCGGCCACCACCTCGACCCGTGGGACCACACCGAGGCCGCCATGGCCCTCGACGCCGCCGGCGAGCACGAGGCCGCCGAACGCGCCTACCTGTGGCTCGCCCGCCACCAGAACGAGGACGGATCCTGGTTCGCCGCCTACGCCGACGGCGCCCACGACCAGGTCACCGACCGCTCCCGCGAGTCCAACTTCGTCGCCTACGTCGCCGTCGGCGTCTGGCACCACTACCTGTCCACCGGCGACGACACCTTCCTCGACCGCATGTGGCCCGTGGTGTACGCGGCCGTCGAGTTCGTGCTGCGGCTCCAGCAGCCGGGCGGGCAGATCGGCTGGAAGCGGGAGGACGACGGCACGGCGGTGAACGACGCGCTGCTGACCGGCAGTTCGTCCATCCACCACGCGCTGCGGTGCGCGCTCGCCGTCGCCGAGCAGATGGAGGAGCCGCAGCCCGACTGGGAGCTCGCGGCGGGCGCGCTGCGGCACGCCGTCCGGCTGCACCCGGAGCGGTTCCTGGACAAGAACCGGTACTCCATGGACTGGTACTACCCGGTCCTCGGCGGGGCCCTGGAGGGCGCCGAGGCGCGGGAGCGGATCGCCTCCCGGTGGGACGACTTCGTGGTGCCCGGCCTGGGCGTGCGGTGCGTCGTGCCCAACGCGTGGGTGACGGGCGGCGAGTCCTGCGAACTCGCGCTCGCGCTGTGGGCGGCCGGGGAGTCGGACCGGGCGCTGGAGATCCTCCAGTCGGTGCAGCACCTGCGGGACGAGGAGTCCGGGCTGTACTGGACCGGGCTCGTCTACGACGACCGGGCGATCTGGCCGCGGGAGCTGACGAGCTGGACGGCGGGGGCGTTGTTGCTGGCCGTGGCGGCGCTCGGGGGCCACGAGGCGACCTGCGCGGTCTTCGGCGGCGACCGCCTCCCCCGGGGTCTCGACCCCGACTGCTGCGACCCCACCCCCACCGAACCGGCCTGACCCACCTCGCCGAGCCGCGGCACGCTCGCCCGCAGGGGCGGGGGCACTCGGACGGGGGTATTGGGGTCGCCGGGAGAGAAGGGCGGGGTGAGGCTGCGGGGAGGGAAACGTTCTCTCCTTCCGGAGGCTGACTCATGCCCGTTTCGATACGCCGTCTCGTCCTCGCCGTCACCCTCTGCTGCGCCCTGGTCGCCGGCACCGCCGCCTGCGGCGGCACCGAGCGCCCCGCCTCCGCCCCCCAGGCGGACACCCAGTCCGTGGAGGAACGGGCGATGGCGGAGATGAGGGCCGAGGCGGACCGGGCCGCCCGCCAGGCGCCGGCCGAGCCCACCCCGACCACCTCCGCCGAGAAGCAGAAGTTCGCCAAGACCCGCTTCGTGGTGAACGCCGGCCTCGCCGCGGGCGCCACCTACCAGTGGATCGTGAAGCCCTTCCGCGCGGGCAAGTTCAAGAAGGGCGCGGACGGCCGCCGCGTCGCCCTCGTCAAGGCGGGTGTCGCCGGCCTGTTCGCCTACAACCGGCTGGACGCGGCCGTCAAGAACGCCAAGGCGGACCCCACCCTGTCCAAGGCGGTCGCCCCGCTGCAGGACGGCATCAACAAGCTCAAGGAGCAGGCGAAGAACCTGCGCAAGGGCGACAACACCGACGACATCGTCGGCAACTTCGACAGCATCATCAACGACGTCAAGGACGCCGGTAAGTCGGCCGGCGCCGAGGTCACCGACAAGGTGCCGTCCGCCGGCGAGCTCACGGGCGGCTCGTAAGGACGCCCGGGCACACCGGCACACGGCGCCGCACGGCACGACGAAGGCCCCCGCCGGGCGGCGGGGACCTTGTCACGAGTTGACGCCGGCCGTCAGCCCCGCTGGATCCCCGAGGCGTCCTGCAGCAGACCGCGACGGCCGTCCTGGGTCTGCGCGATCAGGCCCGGACCCCGCTGGTCGATCGCCAGGTACCAGACGCCCGGAGCGAGTTCGGCGATCTGCGTGGGCGAGCCGTCCTCCGCGTACAGCGGCCGCGGCGCCGGCACGGCGAACCAGAACGGGGAGAACTCCGGCCCCGCCTGCTGCTGCGCCGGGGCCTGCATGCCCTGCTGCGGCTGGCCCTGCGGCTGCGGCTGGCCGCCGCCGTAGGACTGCTGCGGCGCCCCCGGGTAGCCGTACCCGTTCGGCGGCTGCGCGCCGTACGGCTGCGGCGCCGCCGGACGCGGCGTGGCGTTGATCAGCGGCGCCTTCAGCGCGGCCACCAGGTTGCCGGCGACCGCCGCCCCCGCCAGCAGCAGCGCCGCGATGAACCCGAGGATCAGGCCGGCGCCGGCACTGCCCTCGGAGTCCAGCAGCGACCACAGCAGGTACCAGAAGGAGAACACCGTGAAGGCGACGCCCAGCGTTCCGAGGTCGTGACCGGCCACCTTCCGCGGCTGCGGCAGGCACCGGTTGACGACGATCAGCGCGGCGCCGATCACGCCGCCCATGTACACGCCCAGCGCCATGGCCAGGCTGCCCCAGGCGGAGGGGGATTCGATGCCGAAGTCGTTGTCGCCAAGGTCGGCGAGATCGAGGAACGACGCGATGAACAGCAACAGCGCTGCCCCGATCACCACGCCGTCGCCCCGAGTGAGGGAGCGGATGTTCACTACAAGTCCTTCGTCGTCTCGTGTCGTCGTGTCGTACCCGGCTCTGCCGCGGGTTGGACCCTACCGTCAGCACCGGTCACCGCGGGCACCCGGTGGGCAGGTCCGCGCACGGCCGACGGTCATCCGCCCAGGAACCCCACGATTCCGTCGGAAATGCCCTGCGCGGCCTTCTGACGCCACGCGCCGCTGGTCAGCAGCGCGGCGTCCTTGCTGTCCCGCATGTTGCCGCACTCGATGAACACTTTGGGCACCTTCGACAGATTGAGGCCGCCCAGATCCTTCCGCGTGACCAGACCGGTACCGCCGCCGACATAGTTGGAGGGCGCGCTGCCGGTGGCCCGCACGAAGTTGCCCGCGATGCGTTCCCCCAGATCGCGGGAGGGGCCCACGATCGGACGGGTGTCCGCGCCGCCCCCGGTGACGCTCCCGGGCAGGATCACGTGGAAGCCGCGGTTCCCGGCCCCGGAACCGTCGGCGTGCACCGACACCACGGCGTCCGCCTCCGCCTCGTTGCCGATCCGGGCGCGTTCGTCGATGCAGGGACCCCACGGGCGGTCGCCGTCCTGGGTCAACCGCACGGTGGCGCCCTGCTTCTCGAGCAGCGCCCGCAGCCGGCGGGACACGTCCAGGGTGAACGCCGCCTCCGCGTACCCGGCGTCGGTGGCGGTGCCGGTGGTGTCGCACTCCTTGCTGCCGTTGCCGATGCGGACCGTGCGGTTGATCTCGGCGGTGTGCCGGGCGTTGCCGGTGTTGTGCCCCGGGTCGATCACCACCACCCGGCCCCTCAACGGGCCCGACCCGGCCGGCGGCCGGGCCGTGGAGGACGCCGACGGCGACGAAGGGGAGTTCGCGGGTGAAGCGGATGCAGCGGGTGAAGCGGGTGAACTCCCGCGCGGCGAGGGGGAGTCCGAGGGGGACGCGGCGGCCGTGGGGCCGCCCTGGCCGCCGTCGCCGGTCACCGCCTGCTGCACCGCCAGCCCGCCGGCGGCCACCGCCACCACCAGCGCGGCGAGCAGCGCGCGGCGGCCCCGGCCGGGGCGCGGCGACGGGCGGGGATCGAATTCCGGACCTGCGTACGACACGGGGCGAGCCTAACGGGGGGAGGCCGTACGGGGGTTCAGATCCCGGTGCCGGTCCGCCGCAGCACCCGCAGCGAACCGGTCGCCGACACCTCCGTGAACGCGCCGGACCCCAGCGCCCGCAGGTACACGCGGTACGGGGCCTGGCCGGTGAACTCGTCCAGCTTCACCGGGAAGACATCGTGGATCACCAGCAGACCGCCCTCGGCTATGTGCGGCGCCCAGCCCTCGTAGTCGGCGTTCGCGTGCTCGTCGGTGTGCCCGCCGTCCACGAAGACCAGACCCAGCGGCGACCCCCACACGGCCGCCACCTGCGGGGAGCGGCCCACCAGCGCCACCACGTGGTCCTCCAGACCCGCCCGGTGCAGGGTGCGGCGGAACGTGGGCAGGGTGTCCATCACCCCGAGCTCCGGGTCCACCGTCCGCGGGTCGTGGTACTCCCAGCCCGGCTGCTGCTCCTCGCTGCCGCGGTGGTGGTCCACGGTGAGGGCGGTGACCCCGGCGCGCCGGGCGGCGTCCGCCAGCAGGATCGTCGAACGCCCGCAGTAGGTGCCGACCTCCAGCAGCGGCAGACCCAGCCGGCCCGCCTCCACGGCCGCCGCGTACAGGGCCAGGCCCTCGTCCGCGGGCATGAAGCCCTGGGCGGCCTCGAACGCGGCCAGGACCTCGGGGGCGGGGTCGACGGTCGCGGGCATGGGCTCTCCTCGGGGTGGTGCGGCGGACTGCGGGTGCGGGTGCTGGCGCTGCGCGTGTGGGTGCTGCGGGTGTGGGTGCTGCGCGGCCATGCTGCCGTACGGAACCCGTCGGCGGGTGAGGGGGGGGCGGGGGGTACGGGGGACGGGGCGCGGTGAAAGGGCGCCGGTCGGTCCGCTTCGCGGCGGAAGGAGCGCGGGGCCGGGGCGCGGTGACCGGGGGGCCGGTCAGTGCGCCTCCCGGCGGAAGGAGCCGGGGACCGGAGCGCCGGTCAGTCAGCCTCGCGGCGCAGCGCGGCGGCCAGCGCAGGGTCCACCACCGTCTCGCCGGTGAGCACCCGGCGGATCGCGGCGGCGAGTTCGTCGACCGGGCCGTCCTTGACGAGGAACCCGGCCGCGCCGGCGGCCAGCGCGCGGCGCACGTACTCGGGGCGGCCGGCCGTGGCCAGGACGATCACCCGGCAGTCGGGGGCCTGCGCGGTCAGCTCGGCGGCCAGGTCGGGACCGCCGAGCCCCGGCAGGCCGACGTCCACCAGCGCGACGTCGGGGCGGTGGGTGAGCGCCGCGTGCACCGCCTCCTCGCCGGACGAGGCGCGGACGACCACCTTCAGATCGGGCTCCATCTCCAGCAGGCGCGCCAGGCCGCCGCGGGCGGTGCGGCCGTCCTCGGCGAGGAGGAGCCGGACGGACCGGGTGGGACGGTGCGGGGGCGGCATCTCGTTCACGTCCCCAGCGTAGGTTCCCCGGGCCCGCCCGGCCGCGCCGTCCACCGCCGGGGTGAACCCCGTCGACGGCGCCGGCCGCCGCCCGTCCGGGCCCCGCGGGCGCGGTGCGGCGGACCCGGGCTCAGACCGCCGCGCGGGCGGCCAGCGGGGACTGCTGGAGGGGGACCGGCCGGATCGGGGACGCGGCGGCCGGGGCCGCCTCGACGGGCTGGTCGGCGGGCGGCGCGGTGACCGCGGCGAGGCCGCAGGGGTCCTCCCGCGTGGCGTACGGCAACCGCAGGACGCCGTCCTTGCCGAACACCCCCGCCCCGGTCAGCCACCCCGCCGGCGCCGCCACGTGCCACACCCGCCGGTCCGACGGCCGCCACAGCCCGATCCAGGTGCCGCCCACCCCGTCCACGCGCAACGCCACCGCGCACGCCTCCGGCGTCAGCACCTGACCCGGCTGCACCGCGAACGGCGTCATCACGCACTCCGCCGGCCGCAGCCCCTCCGGGAACCGCACCGGCAGCGTCGATCCCAGGACGCCCCAGCCCAGCCGGTGCCGCCCCGGGGAGGGGGCGTCCGAGCGGATCAGCAGCAGTCCGCTGTCCGGGTCGGCCATCACCAGACGGTCGTCGCTGTCCGCCGAGATCTGCAGCAGCGGCGACACCTCGCAGCCCCGCTCCAGGTCCACCACGACCGTCTTGGTGCGGCCGTCCAACTCGCGGTCGAGGGCCAGCATCCGGCCCTCGTGGTCCAGCCAGACCCCGCCGGAGCAGCGGCCGCGGATCTCGCCCAGGTGCTCCGGGCCGCACGACCCGCCGGCCACCAGCCACACCGCCGTGGACCCGCCCGGGCTGACCGCCACCGCGTACGCCCGGCGGCCGCCGGGGGCGGGCGGCAGCAGCCGCAGCGCCTCGCCGTCCGGGCACTCCACGGAGCCGACGGCCAGCTCGCCCGTGCCGGGACCGGTGGGGTAGAGCAGCGTGAAGGTGTGCCGCGCCCCCGCCCTGCGGTGGATCAGCACCCGGCCGTCGCTGAGCGGCTGGACCTCGGCGTCCGGCTCCTCCGGCTGGTTGCCCGGCAGCGGCACGACGTACGGCTCCGGGCCGCCGAGCGCCCACCGCTCGGGCAGCCACGACGCGCCGTCCGCCGCGAGCGTCAGCCGCGCGGCGTACGTCCCGTCCCGGGTCACCAGGCACTCCGGCGCGGGCGGCGGCACGTACGCCACCGGCGGCCGCGGCGGCGGCGCCTGCCGCACCCAGTGGGACGCCGCGCGCGGAGACGTTTCCCCGGTGGGCGTCTCCCGCACCCCCTTCAGCACCACCGGCCGCACACCGCGCACGCCCTGCGGGCTCGGAGCCGCCGCGGCACCGGAACCGTCCGGCTCGCGGGGCGCGATCGGTGCGCCGGACACGTCCGCAGCGGCAGCGGCAGCGGCAGCCGCAGCCGGACCCGCGGTCGCAGTGGCACCCAGGCCCGCGGTCGCGGGCGCACCCGCAGCGGCACCCGTGCCGGCGGGCGCCCCGGTGCCCGCGGGCGACTGCCGGGCCTCCCCGGCGGCCGGCCGCAGCCGCACGGGCCGCACGCCGCGGGCGTTGCGCGGCGGCCGGACGGCAGTACCGGCAGCGCCGGCCGACGGTCCCGCGGGCGCCCCGGCGGCCTGCCTCCCGGCGGCGCCCGCCAGGGGAACGGTCACGGTCCGGACCGCCGCCGCGCCCCGCGGCGGCGGAGCCACCCCCGGGCTGGCCGCGCCCGGCGCCGCCGGGGCCACCGCCAGGACGTACGGCGGCGTCGCGGCCGGGGCCGCGCCCGCGTCGGCCGCCGCGGCGTCCACCGCCTCGGCCTCCTTCGGTTCCGGCATCGTCAGGACCGCCGCATCCGTCTCCGTACTCATGGTCACGTCGTCTCCCGAAACCTCGGTCCGACCACAGGGGAAAGCCTGGGAGAAGCACAGGCTGTCATCCTCGGTCACCTCCTGTGACGAAACCTAGGTTCGGGTGCGCGCCCGGATGAGCCCCCTGCCCCCGCTTCACCCGTACGTGTGGCCGTCCCGCCGTTCCACCGCCCCGCGGGCCGCCCATGTGCTGGGCCCCCGCCGGTGGGGCCGGGCCCGCCCTCGGCCAGGTAGCCTTGCCCCCGTGCCCCGTCTGTCTGAAGTCACCGCCGCCCTGGAGAACCTCTGGCCCGCCGAGCGCGCCGAGTCCTGGGACGCCGTCGGCACCGTCGTGGGCGACCCGGACCAGGAGGTCACCCGCGTCCTCTTCGCGGTCGACCCCGTCCAGGAGATCGTCGACGAGGCCGTGAAGCTCGGCGCCGGACTGCTGGTCACCCACCACCCGCTCTACCTGCGCGGCACGACGACCGTCGCGGCGTCCACCTTCAAGGGCCGCGTGGTGCACGACCTGATCAGGAACGACGTCGCCCTGCACGTGGCGCACACCAACGCCGACAAGGCCGACCCCGGCGTCTCCGACGCCCTCGCCGGCACCCTGGGGCTGCGCGTGCTGCGCCCCCTGGTCCCGGACCGCGACGACCCGGCCGGCCGGCGGGGCCTCGGCCGCGTCTGCGAGCTCGACGCCCCCGTCCCGCTGCGGGAGTTCGCCGCCCGCGCCGCCGCGGCGCTGCCCGCCACCGCGCAGGGCGTCCGGGTGGCCGGCGACCCCGACGCCCCGATCCGCACCGTCGCCGTCAGCGGCGGCTCCGGCGACAGCCTCTTCGACGCCGTCCGCGCCGCCGGCGTCGACGCCTTCCTCACCGCGGACCTGCGCCACCACCCGGTGAGCGAGGCCCGCGCGCACAGCCCCCTCGCGCTGCTCGACGCGGCGCACTGGGCCACCGAGTGGCCCTGGTGTCAGCTGGCCGCCGCCCAGCTGGAGGAGATCTCCGAGCGGCACGGCTGGAACCTCCGGGTCCACGTGTCCGCGACGGTCACCGACCCCTGGACCGCCCACGCGGCGTCCACCCACCCCACCCACTGACCTCACTCCCAGGAGCCCCCAACTGAACGCCGCGCCCGCCGACCAGATCCGTCTCCTCGACGTCCAGGCCCTGGACATCCGCCTCCAGCAGCTCGCCCACAAGCGCCGCTCGCTGCCCGAGCACGCCGAGATCGAGTCGCTGACCAAGGACCTCACCCAGCTACGCGACCTGCTGGTGGCCGCGCAGACCGAGGAGGGCGACTGCGCCCGGGAGCAGACCAAGGCCGAGCAGGACGTCGACCAGGTCCGCAAGCGCGCCGCGCGGGACCAGCAGCGCCTGGACTCCGGGGCCGTCTCCTCTCCGAAGGACCTGGAGAACCTGCAGCGCGAGATCACCTCGCTGGCCAAGCGCCAGGGCGACCTGGAGGACGTCGTCCTCGAGGTGATGGAGCGCCGGGAGTCCGCCCAGGCCCGCGTCGCGGAGCTGACCGAGCGCGTCGCCTCCGTGCAGGCCAAGCTGGACGACGCCACGGCCCGCCGTGACGCCGCCTCCCAGGAACTCGACGGCGAGGCCGCCTCCGTCACCAAGGAGCGCCAGGTCGTCTCCGCCTCCGTCCCGGCGGACCTCCTCAAGCTGTACGAGAAGCTCCGCGAGCAGCAGGGCGGGGTCGGCGCCGCGCGCCTCTACCAGCGCCGCTGCGAGGGCTGCCAGCTCGAGCTCAACATCACCGAGGTCAACGAGGTCCGCGCCGCGGCCGCGGACGCGGTCGTGCGCTGCGAGAACTGCCGCCGCATCCTGGTCCGCACCTCCGAGTCCGGCCTGTAGGCCTGTAGGTCCTGTAGGGCTTGTAGATCCTGTAGGAACGCGAAGGGACGCCGCCGGTGCGGGAGTTCGTGATCGAGGCCGACGGCGGGTCCCGGGGCAACCCCGGGCCCGCCGGCTACGGCGCGGTGGTCGCCGACGCGGCCACCGGCGAGGTCCTGGTCGAGGCCGCGGAGTACCTGGGCGTCACCACCAACAACGTGGCCGAGTACAGCGGGCTGCTGGCCGGCCTGCGCGCGGTGCGGCAACTCGCCGGGGACGGTGAGGTGTCGGTGCGGGTCCGGATGGACTCCAAGCTGGTGGTCGAGCAGATGACCGGGCGCTGGAAGATCAAGCACCCCGGCCTCGCCCCGCTCGCCGAGGAGGCCCGCCGACTGCTCCCGCCGCAATGCGTCACCTACGAGTGGATCCCGCGCAAGGAGAACAAGCACGCGGACCGGCTCGCCAACGAGGCGATGGACGCGGGGGCGCGCGGCGAGGCATGGATGCCGTCGGGCCGCCCCGCCCCCACGGCCCGCGCCCTGGCCGAGTCCTCGGCGGGGGCCACGCCCGCGGAGCCCGCGTCCACTGGGCCCACGCCTGCGGAGGCTGCTCCGACGGGGGCCGCGTCCACGGAGCCCGCGTCGGCGAAACCCGCGCCCGCCGAGGCCGCCCCCGCGGGGGGTGCGCCCAAGGAGACTGTGCCCGCAGAGGCCATGCCTGCGGGGGCCGCGCCCGCGGAGGCGGCGCCTGAGGAGACCGCGCGCGCCGGCGCCGCGCCCGCCGAGCCCGCGCCCGCGGAGCGGGCGGTGTCGGAGCGCGCCCCGGTGGGGGACGGGCGGACACGCACCGTGGCGGTGGGGAAGAGGCAGGCCGACGTGCGGGCCGCCGCGAACGTGGCGGCGACGCCCGCCCCGCGACAGGGACAGGGCTGGGCGGCACCCGACCTCGGCGCCCCCGCCACCCTGGTGCTGCTCCGCCACGGCGAAACCCCGCTGACCCCGCAGAAGCGCTTCTCCGGCAGCGGCGGCAGCGACCCGTCGCTCTCCGAGATCGGCCGGGAGCAGGCCCGCCGCGCCGCAGCGCTCCTCGCCGCCCGCGGCACCGTGCAGGCGATCGTCAGCTCCCCGCTGGCCCGCACCCGGGAGACCGCCGCCGTCGTCGCCGACCGCCTCGGTCTCCCGGTCGAGATCGACGAGGGCCTGCGGGAGACCGACTTCGGCGCCTGGGAGGGCCTCACCTTCGGCGAGGTCATGGAGCGCCACCCCGACGACCTCGACGCCTGGCTGGCCTCCCCCGACGCCCGCCCCACCGGCGGCGGCGAGAGCTTCCAGGCCACCGCCGCCCGCGTCGAGGAGGCCCGCGACCGGCTGATCGCCGCGTACGCGGGCCGCACGGTCCTGCTGGTCACCCACGTGACGCCCATCAAGACCATCGTCCGCCTGGCCCTGGGCGCCCCGTCGGAGGCCCTGTTCCGGATGGAGCTCTCCGCCGCCTCGATCTCCGCCGTCGCCCACTACGCCGACGGCAACGCCAGCCTCCGCCTCTTCAACGACACCTCCCACCTGCGGTAGGCAGGCGGGAGGCGCACCACACGGGAGGGTGCCGGGCGGGCCCGTGCCGTACCGGGCTACGCCCCGACGTGCTTGCGGTACGCGTCCTCCAGATCGCGGACCTCCACGCTCGCGTGCGCCGTCACCTCGGGCCCGGTCCCCACGTGCTTGCGCAGCAGGGTGAGCACGGCCTGCGCCACCTCCGCCTTGACCTCCTCGGTCCGCCCCCGCTTGAGCGCGACCTCGACGTGTATCACCGCGTGCACCGGGTCCCCTTCGCCCACGAACGTCTCGTCGACGCTCCGGAACCGGGTCTTGCAGTCGCCGACGGCCGCCCCGGCGACCTCCGTCAGCAGCGGGTGCAGTGCGCGGGCGAACCCGGGACGGTCGAAGGACGCGGTCAGCGACGCGGAGTGGTCGACGGTGATGTGCGGCATCGGATGCCCCCTGCCAGGTCGGGAACGTGCTGTCGTGGCATCCTCCCGCATCCGCCGCGCCCGGCGGTGCCCCTGTGGAAAACCGGCGCGGAACCAGAGGAACCAGCGGAACCAGCGGAACTAGTGGATCTCCCGCACCACCACGTCCAGCGCCCACGGCCGGCCCGCCTTCGCCGGAGGCTCCGCCTCCACCGTGTGCCCGAGGTCCCGCAGGGCCTCCACCAGCTCCGCCGGGTCCTTCGGGTCCGCGCCCTCGCTCAGCAGGGCGCGGACGATCCGTCCCTTGGTGGCCTTGTTGAAGTGGCTCACCACCGAGCGCTTCTCCACGCCGTCCACCACCTGCGCGTGCAGCACCCGCACCGTCGCCGTCCGGCCCGCGACCTCGCCCTTCGGCTTCCAGGCCGCCGCGTACGCCGAGGACCGCAGGTCCAGCACCAGCCCGTCCCCGGCCGCCTCGGGCATCGCCTCGGCCATCGGTCCCCGCCAGTGCGCGGCCAGCGCACCCGTGCCCGGCAGCTTCACGCCCATGGAGCAGCGGTACGAGGGGATCGCGTCGGCCACCGAGACCGCGCCCCACAGCCCGGAGAACACCAGCAGCTGCCGTCCGGCCCGCTCCCGGGCCGCCCCGTCGAGGGTCCCCAGCCCCAGCGCGTCGTACAGCACGCCCGTGTAGATCTCGCCGGCCGGACGCGCCCCCGCCGTCGGCAGCCCGGCGTTCTTGGCGACCTCCCCGCGCAGGCCCTCGCTCAGCCCGAGCACCTCCCGCGCCTTCTCCTCGTCGCCGGAGCAGAGCTCCACCAGCTCCTCCAGCACCGCGCGCCGCGCCCCGGTCAGCCCGGGCAGCGACAACGACTCCAGCCGCACCGGGGCGCCGTCACCGGACGGCGCCTTGCCTTCGGACGGGGGCAGCAGGACGAGCACGGGGAACTCCTTCGGGTTCAGGGGGACCCCGCCAGCCTACGACGCGCCGGGAGACCGCCCGGCCCCCGCCGGGGAGACCGCCGGACCGGCCCGGTCGGCGGCGGACCCCGCGCCCGGTAGCATGGGCCCCACGGCAGACGAGCCGGGCGGGCGGCCGCGTGAGTGCCTCAGGGCGCTCCCGAGGAACGTCCGGGCTCCACAGGGCAGGGTGGTGGCCAACGGCCACCCGGGGTGACCCGCGGGACAGTGCCACAGAAAGCAGACCGCCGGGGACCTCGGTCCTCGGTAAGGGTGAAACGGTGGTGTAAGAGACCACCAGTGCCCAGGGTGACCTGGGCAGCTAGGTAAACCCCACCTGGAGCAAGGTCAAGAGGGGGTACTCCGGTACCCCTGCGCGGACGATCGAGGGCGGCCCGCCCGATGTCCGCGGGTAGACCGCTGGAGGCCGGTGGCAACACCGGTCCTAGATGGATGGCCGTCGCCCCGGGGTCCGCGAGGACCCCGGGGAACAGAACCCGGCGTACAGCCCGACTCGTCTGCCTCTCAGGCCTCGGCACTGCGATACCGCAGGTCAGGGGCCTTTCTCGTGGAATCGTGGGCGTTGTCCCCCCGTGGGGCCATCGCCGCGCTGACCAGGGCCAGCTCCAGCAGGGCGCCGACGCCGGTCAGGAAGTAGAAGCGCGAGCCGGAGACCTTGGTGCCGCGCTCGACGTCGATGGCGCCGAGGAGTTGGCCGAGCTCCAGGTGGTCGCGGGGCTCGAGGCCGGTGGAATTCCGCTTGTCAAGCCAGGCAAGGTGGTCGGCAGAGCCGCCATGTCGGCGGGGAGTGTGGCCGCTGAGGGCTCAAGCTCACCACTCGGCGAGCGGTTCGTCGTTCACGCCCGGAGGGCAGTGGGTCAGGTGATCCGGTGCTCCCAGCACAGTGACGGCGCCCGGTCGATCCAGTACCGGTGGGACGCGGGCGTCACGCGGAGCCGTACGGAGTCGATCTCCGGCGCCCCGACGTCCTGCCAGGCGACGAGCGCACGTTCCACGTCGTCCCACAGGCCCACCGGGCCGCCTTGGCGGACGGTCCAGCTTTCGCCGTCGGCGAGGAATTCGGCGAACGACTCCTTCTCCGGGTCGAACAGGTACCGCAAGGGCGAGCCGTCACGGCCCGTCGCGCGGACGAACTGAACGCCGGGCGCCGCCAACTGAGCAAGAAGGGCGGGCATCCACTCCTCCAGGACAAGAGGAGACATCTGAGTGCGCCGCTCACTGTCCGCGTACGCGGTCCGGGCGGAGAGATCACCGGCCACGGGGGCCACTGCCTGGGCCCGCGCCTGCATGAAGGAGGCGCGCCTGACAATCGAGCCCTCGGCGGTGCCGTCATCGCCGACGGTCAGTTTCGCGAGGCCGGTTCCCCATGGCCACGAGCCGACCGTGCCAAGGACGATGCCTCCAGGTCTCGTCTGCCTGATCCAGGCGTACGGGATGCGGCGGACCGAGCAGGTGGCGATGACGCGGTCGTAGGGAGCCCGGTACGGGTGGCCGAGGAGCCCGTCGCCCGTCACCGTCCACGTCGAGAAGCCGACGGCTTCGAGAGCGGCATCGGCGCGTGCGGCCACCTGTGCGTCGACCTCGACCGTGGCGACGTTGTCCTCGCCGAGGTAGTGGCACATCAGGGCTGTGGAGTATCCGGTGCCTGTGCCGATCTCAAGGACTCGGTGGCCCTTCGCGAGGCCCAGGGTCTCGATCATGCCGACGACGGTGGCCGGGTCTGTCGAGGAGGACGTGGGCACGCCCACGACGGGTTCGCCGGCCTGGTCGGCGGTGAGGTGGCCGTCGAGCTGGGTGGTGAGGGTGTCGACGCTGTATGCGATCTTCAGCCACTCGTCCGGGTCCGTGCCTGCGGCGGTGACGGGCCGCCAGGTCCGCCCCTCGTACAGGAAGACTCCCGGGCAGAGGAACCGCTCACGGGCGACGGCCTCGACGGCCGCACGCAGCCAGGGGGATTTCAGCACGCCTTCGTTCACGAGCACGGTCGCCATGCGGCGCCGCTCGGACGCAGGGTCGGTCATCGGCGATCTCCTAGTGCGAGTAGGTCGGCGAAGGCAGCGGACATCGGGAGGCCGGTCTCGGTCTCCAGCCACCCCCACTGTCCGTTGGGATTCAGTTCCAGCCACCAGTAGTCCCCCACGCGGTCGACCGCGAGGTCGAAACTTCCCGATACCAGATCCAGCCGGTCCAGGTAGGCACGCAGTCCCTTGGCCACCCGGTCAGGCAGGTGTTCCACGGTGTAGGTCAGAGCGCTGTAGTCCTTGCGCCAGTCCAGGAGGTCGGAGTCGATGCGTACGGCGAACGTGTGCCGGCCTACGAGCAGCACGCGAACGTCGGCGCCCTTGTCCACACGAGCCTGAAACAGGTGGGGGGCGACCCGGACGCTGTCGTCGATCTCATCGGCGGTAACCGGGTCCGCCCAACCGGTCACCGGCACGCTGTCACGCGTGTAGGGGGTCCATCGCAGGGTCTTGTAGATCGTCTGCCCCTGAGCCTGGACGAACTCGCGGGCCTCGTCCGGGTCGTTGGTGACAAGAGTGGGAGGGATGGTGAAGCCGAGTTGCTGGGCGAGAACGAGCTGCGCGGGTTTGTAGTCCGCTGCGGCAACGCGCAGGGGGTGGTTGACCCAGAGCGGACCGCTCAGAGCGTAAAGGGTGCCACCGAGTCCGTGGCGGACCTGCGCCGCCGCGAACCGGGAGTCGTCAGCGGACAGGTGGGGAAACGTGGGCCATTCCGGGCGGCGCCAGTACACCGACCGGACGTGGGTCACATCAGCGGTCCTCGACGGGGTGCGCACCTGCCCGACCACCGGGGCCGGGCAGGTGCCGAACCGGGCCGTCACCGTGAGGTTTTCACCGATGTCGGCGGGGTTGAACCGGACCACCGGCACATCGCGCCGGTTGAGTTCGGTGATCACCATGTCGGCGGTGATGTCGTCCGCCTCGGTGGCCACCAGAACCGGCCTCTCCTCGGTCATGGCCATCAGTCCTGATTGCTGTCCTGATCGTGCCCCTGGTCGTTCCGGGAGTCCGAGTTCGTCGTCGTGGAGGTCTCGGTACCGGAGCTGGTGCCGTGCTTGCCCATCTCGACCACGTGCCCGGCGCGGTCGCGGAACACCCCGAGCTGCGTCGTGGGGTCGATGGTGACCGTGGCGTGGGGGCGGCGGATGACCGTCGGGTAGGGCGCGAGTCGGCCCGCACCCCACGGTCGCGTGCGGGAGGGAAGTGTGGCAGAGGTGGTCATGAGACTCCTTGGGTTGCAGGGTTCGGTGCGGGAAAACCGCCTGCGTCAGGGGGCGCGGACGCGACTTGTGGGCAGCGGCTCAGGAGTAGGCGGCCTGAATGTTGTCGGCCGCGGTCGTCCACTCGACTCCGGAGGCGGGCCGGATATGCGCGATGCGGACCGTGCCGTGGCTGCGGAGCTCGTGTGTGACGGCGACGAGCACACCCTCCCCACGCGAAGCGATGTCACGGACATGCGTGTCCAGGAGCGGGTGGTGCTCGTAGCCGTCGGAACCGACCGGGTTCACTCCTCCGGCTCCTGCCGGGCTTCGGCGCGGCGCATGAACCTCTCCCAGCCGCCGGCCGCCCGTACCCGCAGGGCCCGGCTCGGCGCACCCGGCCGGGGCTCCGGCGGCATGTACGTACGGCCACTGGCCCTGAGGTTCCTGCGGGGCAGCCCGGAGGATGTCATGCGGTCGCTCCTCTCCAAGGGGAGCCGTCCGGAGGGTCCTTCGGCCTCCGAGCGGCGTGTGACCAGTGAACGACGATCCGTTACCTTCTCCCAGAGCGGACCACGGGCAATACCCGGGCGTTTTCCAGGCGTTGGCCCGGGCGGCTATGAGGCGCGTGAAAGGGTTCTCATGAGGGGAGACCTATGACGTCGAGGCGTGAGCACTTTGCGGAACGGCGCGCGGCCCGGGGATACTCTCAGGAGGAATTCGCAGAAGCGCTCTCGGTGGCGGCGTCCACCGTGGTCCGTTGGGAAAGCGGTCGCGCCACCCCGCGTCCCCACCAACGGCTGAAGATCGCAAAACTGTTGGGAGTGACCCTCCCCGAGCTGGAAGCCCTTCTCTCCGGCGAACAGCCGGCCGGGACGGCCGGGCTCTCCGCTGCTCCATCCCTTCTCCATGGTGATGATGACGATATGAAGCGCCGCGAAGTCCTGGGTCTGCTCGCCGTTACGGGTGCGCTGGTCGCCCTTCCCGATCCCGGTGAGGCTGTCCGAGGGCGGGCGGTATCGACGCTCTTGGAGACAGGGGACGCCCTGCATCGCAGCCTCTGGCGGGTCTACGCGCTGTCGGACTCCAAACAGGTCGTCTTCCCCGCGGTGCGCGCGCAGCTCGATGTGATGGCGAAGGGGCTGACCGAGACCCGTACTGCTGTGGATCGGTCCGGATTGTGTCGGATGACGGCCGACGTCTACCAGCTCGTCGGTGAGCTGTTCTTCGACGCCAACCGGTACACCGACGCCGCCCAGTGCTACACACTGGCCGCCAACGCGGCCTACGCTGGTGGCGACCACGACCTGTGGGCCTGTGCCATGACCCGCCACGCGTACGTCGAGCTGTACGCGCGCCGCCCGCGCGCTGCCCAGCCCCTGCTCGCGGCAGCTTTCCGCATCGCCCGGAGGGGCGACGACACTCTCTCCACCCGTCACTGGGTCGCGGCCGTCCAGGCGCAGGCGTACGCGGCCGTGGGTGATCTCGAGGCGTGCAGCCGGGCTCTTGACGAAGCTGAGAAAGTGCACGCCCTCGACGGCGCTCACTCCCACAACGGCGGCTGGCTCCGCTTCGACGGCTCCCGCCTGGCAGAGGAGAGAGGGGCCTGCTACCTACAACTAGGACGCCCTGATCTCGCCGAGGAAGCGCTCACCGCAGCCCTTGCCCAGCCTCTGTCCCTGCGTCGCCGCGCTGCTGTTCTGAGCGATCTCGCCGTGCTCGGGGCGCACAGGCGGGACATCGACCAGGTCGTGCACTACGCGGAGCGAGCACTCGGACTGGCCGACCGGTCGAATTCGGGATTCATCGGCAAGAAGCTGGACGGGCTTCGGAGGCGCCTTGCCCCGCTCAGGTCCGATGATCGAGTCTCGACTCTTGATCACCGAATCGCGGCGCTTGCGCGCACCGCATGACGAGAGGGACACGCGCATGAATGAAGGCCGGATCTTCCGCGAGGCCTGGATCGACGGTGTGAACAAGCACTATCCCGGCGAGCCCAAGCCCGGCTACATCGCGCCGTGGGACGAGACACCCGCGTGGGAGCGCGAAGCCGCCACGGCCGTGTACGGGCAGGTGCGCGACTTCATCGCGGTCAGCGGCGGCCATGCGGCCCGGCTCACCCGCGAGCAGAAGGGCCGGTTCGTCGCGATCTGCTGGACCGCCCAGATGTTCAAGCACTTCGAAGACCCGAAGCCCGGGTATGTTGCCGACTGGTCCGACCTGCCGGTTTGGCAGCGGGAGACGGACGCGGACATCTTCGAACGCGTCGAAGAGACCGTCTGATCTCAGAAGCGGCGACGTCCCCGCCCAGGCCGATCCGGGCGGGGACGTCCTGTCAGGTAGCCATCAGGGGAGCCACGGAAGCACCATCCCTGCCCGTTTGCGCAGGTCATAGCGCTTCGGTGGCTGTCCCCGCCACACAGCCCGACTCGTCTGCCCCTTTGCTGCCCGCTCCCCCCCGAGGGTCAGGCGGAGGGGGTGGAATGCGTGCGGGGGAGGGTTTCGCCGCGGAAGAACTCGGGGCGGCGGATCCGCTGGACGATCATCACGGCGGCGCCCAGCAGCAGCACGGTGACGCCGAGGATGAAGACCAGGCCCACCCCGCCGATCTGCGACCCGGAGCCGTAGGACGGGTCCATGGAGTCGTAGCAGGTCTGGACGAAGAAGATCAGGAGCAGGACGCCGCCGAGGCCGGGCAGCAGGCCCTTCATCAGGAGGGGCCGGATCCCGCTGCCGAGCTCCTTGCGGAAGTACCAGACGCAGGCGAGCGCGGTGATGCCGTAGTAGAAGCAGACCATCATGCCGAGCGCCGTGATGGTGTCCCACAGGACGTCCTCGGAGAGGACCCGCATGACGGCGTAGAAGGCCGAGGCCACCACCGCGGCGGCGACCGTCGCGTACCCGGGGGACTGGAACCGCGGGGTGATCCGGGCGTAGGACGGCGGCAGGGCGCCGTAGTGGCCCATGGCGAGCATGGTGCGGGCGGGGGAGACGAAGGTCGACTGCAGGGACGCGGTCGAGGAGGAGAGCACGGCGAGGGACATCAGGATCGCCATCGGTCCCATCACCGGGCCGGCGAGGGCCGCGAAGACGTTCTCCTGGATCTCCTCGTTGCCGAGGCCGTGCGCGCCGTCGGTGACGCCCGCGTAGCTGAGCACGCCCAGGGCCACCGCCATGTACAGGGCGACGATCACCATGATCGTGGTCAGGGCCGCGCGTCCCGGCGTGGTGGCCGAGCCCTTGGTCTCCTCGTTGATGGTCAGGACGACGTCCCAGCCCCAGTAGATGAAGACGGAGAGGGAGATGCCCGCGGCGAAGGAGGAGAAGGAGTCGACCGCGAACGGGTTGAACCACTCCGGGCTGATCGCGGAGGCGTCGAAGGCCGTCCCGCCGACGACGTGACCGAAGGCGGCGGCGGAGAACCAGACGAGGACGACGACCTGGAAGGTCACCAGGACGTACTGGACGGCCTTGGTGGCCTCGAGCCCCCGGTAGGAGATCCAGCAGGCCAGCGCCATGAACACCAGACAGGTGGCCACGTTGACCGGGACGTTGCGGGTGAGGTCGGCCAGCCCGTCGTCACCCGTGATCTGGGCCAGGAGCAGGTAGAAGAAGTCGACCGCGATGCCCGCCAGGTTGGACAGGACCAGGATGGTGGCGGCCAGCAGGCCCCAGCTGCCCATCCAGCCCACATACGGCCCGAAGGCCCGGGACGCCCAGGTGAAGGTGGTGCCGGCGTCCGGCATCGCCCGGTTGAGCTCCCGGTACCCGACGGCGACCAGCAGCATGGGTATGAAGCCCACGAGGAAGATCGCCGGGAGCTGCTCGCCCACCACGGCGGCGGACGGGCCGAGGGCGCCCGAGAGGGTGTAGGCCGGGGCGATGCAGGAGACCCCGATGACGACCGCGCCCAGCAGCCCGACGCGGCCTTTGGCCAGGCCTTTGCCGCCGCTGTCGTGCTCGCCGGAGGTCGTCGCGCCCGCAACGGAAGTGGTCATGATGGTTCTCCGTCCGTGTGCGGCACGACCACCATCGGGATGGGCAGGTGCCGGAGGATTCTGGCTGCGGTGGTGCCGAGGAAGGTGCGTCGGCGCGGCGCGAGGCGGGAGGAGCCGATCAGCAGGATGCTGCGCGGCTCCCAGTCGATCGACTCGACGGCCTGCTGCATGGTCCGGCCCTGCCCGATCTCGACGGCGGCCCGGCCGTCGGGGACGTCCTGCGCGGCGGTGACGATGAGCTCCGTGGCGCGCTGCCGCGCCGGCTCCTCCGCGCCGTGGTGTTCGTCCAGCTCCAGGAGCGAGACGAGGTGCAGGTCGAGTCCGGTGCGCCGGGCGGCCTCGACGGACTCCCGCACCACCTGCTGCGCCCCGGGCCGGGTGCCGACGGCGCAGTAGATCCGCTCCAGCAGCCCGCGCGACGAGTACCGGCGGGGCACCAGGGCGACCGGGACCGGTGAGGCGTGCAGGAGCTGCGTGGCGACCGGCCCGACGGTGAAGCCGGGGCCGCCCCCGGACGCCGTGCCGACCACGATCAGGCGGGCGTCGAGGTCGGCGGCGGCCTCCAGGATGCCCTGGGCGATCGAGCGGTGCCGGCGGACGTGGGTCTCGACCGGCACCTCGGACGGGACGGAGGCCCGCGCCTCGTCGAGCCACTGCCGGGCCTGGCGCTCGACCAGCGACTCGAAGTCCGGGGCGGGAGGGTAGACCGCGCCGAACGGGGCGTCGGACCGGACCACCAGCACGATGTCGAGGACCGCGCCCAGGGAGCGGGCCAGGTCCGCGCCCAGCCGCAGGGCGACCTTGCTCCGCTCGTCGCCCCCGTAGGCGACGACGTAGTGCGGGACGTGCGGGGTGTGCGGGGTGCTCATGACGCCTCCCCGGGGGTGGCGCCGGCGAGCTCGCCGACGATCTCCTCCGCGGCGGTCCGGCCCATCCGCAGCGCGCCCTCGACGTGCTGGTAGCCCTCGGCGGCCAGGTCGGAGCAGGCCCAGTGGATCGGGCCGACCGGGGTGCGCTGGTCGGCGCCGTACCGGGTGAGGCCGCCGAGGTCGAAGCTGGCGGCGTAGGCGCCGCGGGTCCACTCCTCGCTGCCCCAGTCGGACTCGTAGTAGACGACCGGCTCGAGCGCCCGGTCGCCGAGGTACGAGGCGATGGACTCGAGGATGCGGCGGCGGCGCTCCTTGGCGGGCAGCGCGAAGGCGGCGTCGGCCCTCTCCTCGGCGACGAAGGCGACCAGGGTGCCGCGGGTGTCGCCGTGGTTGGTGTTGTCGTAGACCTCCTGGACCAGCCGGCCGGCGCCGAACCCGGTGCCGGAGAGGCCGTCCTCGCGCCAGAAGGGCGTCTCGTAGACCGCGTGCACCTTGATCACCAGGCCGAGCGAGAAGTGCTGGTGGAGCTGGTGCTGGCGGCGCGGCAGCGGCGGCTCGTAGGAGACCCGGCTGTACAGGTTCGGCGGCACCGCCATGATCACCTTCTTGGCCCGCACGGTGACGCGGTCGGAGATCACGGTGACGCCCGTGTCGTCCCGGCGGATCGTCCGGACCGGGGTGGACAGGTGGACGTCGTCCCCGAGCGCGGCGGCCATCGCCTGGCTGACCGACTGCATGCCGCCGACCACGCGCCGGTCGAGGATGAAGTCCTCGTCGACGAGGTGGGAGAAGGAGCCCGCGGACGCCGCCATCAGGACGGCCTGCAGGGCGGAGAAGGAGTGGGCGGGCTTGGTGAGCATGCCGCCGGCGATGAAGAGGCCGACGTTCTGGCAGGCCTCCTCGTCGTCGGACTGCTCGCGCAGCCAGTGGTGGAAGGAGATCGTGTCCAGCTCACGGGCCCGGGGGTGCGCCCACGGCTCGGAGGGGCCGATCTCGGCGGCGAGCCCGTCGAGGATCTCGATCAGGCGCTCCATCTCGGCGGCCGTGTGGTCGCCGACGGGGAAGCGGTCCCCGGTGTACCGGGTGCGGGTGCCGTCCGGGGCGATGTACACCGAGTCGCCGTCCCGGTAACGGGGGTAGGTCGTGAGGCCGAGCTCGTCGAGCAGGCCGAGCAGTTCGCTCTGGTCGGGCGAGACCCACTGCCCGCCGATCTCCAGCCAGGCACCGTCCACGGTGTCGCTCCACGTGCGCCCGCCGACCCGGTCACGGGCTTCCAGGACGGCGACGGTGAGGCCGGCCTCGGCGAGACGGCGGGCGGCCATCAGGCCGGCCGGTCCGGCGCCGACCACGACGACATCGCGCTCGAGGGTGAGGGGGGTGGGCTGGGGGGTGTGCATGGCGCTTCTTCCGGACGGCAATATGAATGCCGCTCATTTAGCCTGGGTCCCGGGCGTCACGTCAATAGCCTCGGGTAAAGAGTCCACCAACCGAACCAACACACCAAGACCGCCGCAGACGGGGCGAAGCGGGAGCAAGGGGATCGGTGCCGCATCCGGAAGGATCACCGGAACGGCCTCGTGAGATCGTGGCACGGTGACTGCCGCCGAACAGCCGCGACGCCGCGGGCGCCCCACGACGCCGCTGCTTTCGCAGGAGAAGATCACCCGGGCGGCGGTGGAGCTGATCGGCGTCCGCGGTTACGAGGCGCTGACGATGGCGGGGCTGGCGCGGCGGCTGGGGGTGGCCCCGTCCGCCCTCTACAACCACGTGACCTCCAAGCGCCAGCTGCTGCTGTGGCTCCAGGACCACGTCAACCGGGAGATCGACTGCTCCGGCTTCGGCGACCGGCCCTGGGACGCGGCGCTGGAGACGTGGGCGCACTCCTACCGCGAGGCGTACGCGCGCCATTCGCTGCTCGTCCCGGTGATCGCCGTGACGCCCATCGCGGGCTCCCCGCACACCGTCGCGATGTACGAGAAGGTCGCCGCGGGGCTGCGGGACGGCGGGTGGCCCGACGACCAGATCATGGACGTCGTCGTGGCCGTGGAGTCCTTCGTCCTCGGGTCGGCCCTGGACGCGGCCGCGCCCGACGACATCTTCGACGTCCCGGGCGGGCAGGCGCCCGTGCTGGCCGAGGTCGTGGGCGCCCGGGTGGGCCGCGACACGGCCAGGGCGGCCTTCGACCTCGGGCTCGCCACGGTGCTGGCCGGCCTGCGCGACCGGTGGAGGGCCCTCCAGGGTTGAGGGGCACACCGGGTCCGCGTCCCCGGTGTGCCCCTCAGTCCTGCCGGCTGCGGGCGTAGTGGCGCTGGGCCTTGGCGCGGTTGCCGCAGCCGGACATGGAGCACCAGCGGCGGGTGCCGTTCTTCGAGACGTCGAAGAAGTGCAGCACGCACGCCGGGTTCGCGCACGCCCTGATGCGGTCCGGGCGTGACGCCAGCAGGTCCAGCCAGTCGGCGGCGGCGGCCCAGGCGGGCAGCCAGGACGCCTCGTCCACCTCGACCGCGGTGTCCGGGCCGGACGGGGTGAGCGACGGGCGCAGCCGGCCGTGCGCCAGAACGGCGTTGAGGGCCTCGACCGCCTCGGGGGAGGGGTGCTCGGGGTCGGCCACCGCCAGGTCCAGGGCCGCGCGGGCGGTCAGGAGCCGGGTGCGAGTGGTCTCGTCCGGCTGGAGGGCCGCGGCGCCGGTGTCCGCGCCGGTGTCCGCGGCGGTGGCGGTGGCGAGGAGGCGGTGGGTGCGGGCGCCGGCCAGCCAGACCGCCGTTCCGGCGAGGGTGTCCAGCAGGTCGTGACGCCCCTCGGCATCGATCCAGCGGGTGTTGAGCAGGTCCACCGCCAGGGGTTCCCCGGTCAGCGGGCGGGGGTCGACGCCCGTGCCCGCCGCCCGGCCGTCCGCGTCTCCGGCTCCTCGCTCCACCGTCGGTCCCTCCGTGTCCCCGCCGTACCGCTGCCGTCGTCGTCGAGTTTAACCGGTCATCGGGGGATAGGTGGTTGCGCGTCGGCTACCTAACCTCTAAATTCGGTTTCAGTGGTTACGAGATCCGCTCGGAGCCCCCGCACGGAGGCATGTGATCCCCCATGGGCACGTACAAGAACCTGCAGACCGGTCATGTCGCGCTGAACGTCGTCGAGTTGCAGCGGTCGCTCGCCTTCTACCGGGAGGTGTTCGACTTCGAGGTGATCGCCGAGGGCAAGGACGAGGACCGCCGCTGGGTGTTCCTCGGGCACAACGGCCGGCTGCTGGTGGCGCTGTGGCAGCAGAGCGGGGGCGGCTTCACCGCCGACCGGGCCGGGCTGCACCACCTGTCGTTCCAGGTCGACACGGTCGAGGAGGTCCGGGAGGCCGAGCGGGTGCTGACGGCGCTGGGCGCGGAGTTCGCCTACGAGGGCGTCGTGCCGCACGGCGAGAACGGCACCTCGGGCGGCATCTTCTTCACCGACCCCGACGGGATCCGGCTGGAGATCTACGCCCCCACCGGCGCCGACCCCGCCAAGGCCCCGGTCGCCGGGGCGCCGACCTGCGGTTTCTTCTAGGCCGCGCCGGGCCGCCCCGCTGCCCTGCCGTCCCGCCGCCCGCCGCCGTCCCCACCACCCCCGTCGTCACCCGTTCCGTCGGAAGGGAAGCCGTGTCCAGGTATCACAGCGGAGAACGCGCGGTGCAGGAGCGCGCCGGGCTCGCGGAGCAGGCGGCGTTCTCGCTCGGGGGGATCGGTGACGGCGTGCCGCCCGTCGCCCGGGACTTCCTCGCCGAGCAGCCGATGATCGTGGCGGGGGCGGCGGACGCGGAGGGGCGGCTCTGGGCCACCCTGCTCACCGGCCCTCCGGGGTTCCTCCGCGTCCCCGATCCCCGGACGCTGCTGGTGGACGCCTCGCCGGTACCCGGCGACCCCCTCGGTGCCGTGCTGCGCGGCGCGGGCCGCGGTGGACACGGGCTCCAGGTCGGCATGATCGCCGTCGAGCCGGCCACCCGCCGCCGGATGCGGATCAACGGCCGCGCCCGGTGGACGGGGGACGGCCTGCGGGTCGGCATCGACCAGGTCATCGCCAACTGCCCCAAGTACCTGCAGAAACGGGAGTACCGGTGGGCGGAGGACGGAACCGGGGGAGGGATGACCGGGGGCGGGATGGGGGACGGCGGCGGGCGGGCGGCCTCTCCGGCCGTCTCCGTCGGCCGGGCCCTCGACCCTGCCCAGCGCGCCGCCGTCACCGCCGCCGACACCTTCTTCGTCGCCACGGCGGGCGGTGACGGTGACGCCGACGCCTCCCACCGTGGCGGCAACCCCGGCTTCGTGCGGGTGCTGTCGCCCACCCTGCTGCGCTGGCCCGACTACACCGGCAACGCCATGTTCCTCACCCTCGGCAACCTCCAGCTCCACGACGCCGCCGGCCTGCTCTTCCCGGACTGGCGGACCGGGACGCTGCTCCACCTGACCGGCACCGCGAAGGTCGTCTGGGACCCGGCCGAGGTCACCCGGGTGCCGGGGGCGCAACGGCTGGTCGAGTTCGCGGTGGCCGAGGTGCGGGAGCGCCCCGGCGCGTCCCCGCTGCGGTGGTCCGATCCCGCCTACTCCCGCTTCAACCCGCCCACCGTCTGACCCCGCCCTCACGAACGGAGCCTTCCGCCATGCGCATCGCCGTCGACATGGACCTCTGCCGGAACCACGGGCAGTGCGTCTTCGCCGCGCCGGAGATCTTATCCTTCGACGACGACGAGAACCTGCTGTACGAGGAGAACCCCGACCCGCCGCTGCGGGAACAGGCCGAGCGGGCCGCGGCCTCCTGCCCCGTGCGGGCCGTCGTCGTGCACGCGTCCGCTCCCCTGGACGCGCCATGACGTCCGGCGGGCGGGGCGGTCGCGCGGTGGTCGTCGGAGCCTCGTCGGCCGGGCTGCGGGCGGCGGAGACGCTGCGCGCCCGCGGGTGGGACGGGCCGCTGACGATCGTCGGGGAGGAACGCCAACTGCCGTACGCGAGGCCGCCGTTGTCGAAGGAAGTGTTGCTGTCGGCGGAGGAGCCGGAGCCCGTCCGGCTGCCGGTGCCCGCGTCGCTCGGCGCACGGTGGCTGCTGGGCCGCGCCGCCGTGCGGCTCGACACCCGGGCCCGCCGCGTCACGCTGTCGGACGGCACCGAACTCGGCTACGACGGGCTGGTCGTCGCCACCGGGGCGCGGGCCCGCGCCCCCCGCTCCGCACCGCCGGGCGTGTTCACCCTGCGCGGCTGGGACGACGCGGTCGCGCTGCGGGAACGGCTGCTGCCCGGGCGGTCGGTGGTGGTCGCGGGCGGCGGTTTCCTCGGCTGCGAGATCGCCGACGCGGCACGGGCGCGGGGGGCCTCGGTGACCCTGGTGACGCGGGGCGCACGGCCCCTGGACCGCGCCCTGGGCCGGGAGGCGGGCGCGTTCGTCGCCGCCCTGCGGGCCGAGGCCGGCATCAGGGCGCTGCCCCGCGCGGAGGTCACCGGTCTCCGCACCGGGGCGGACGGGGCGCCGCGCGCCGTCGAGCTGGCGGACGGGTCGTCGGTCGCCGCCGACACGGTGGTGGCGGCGCTCGGCGCCGTGCCGGCCGTGGACTGGCTGACCGGATCCGGCCTGCTGCTGGACGGCGGTGTGGTCTGCGACCCCTGGCTCCGGGCGCTGCGGGTGGACGGGACGGTGGCGGAGGGGGTGGTCGCCGCGGGCGACGTGGCCCGGGTGCCGCAGGCCCTCGCCGGCGGCGCCCGCCTCCCCACCGGGCACTGGGCCGACGCCCTCGCCCAGGGCGCGGCGGCGGCCACCACGCTGGCCACCGGCCCGTCCGAGCCGTACGCCGTGGTGCCGTCCTCCTGGTCCGACCTGCACGGCGCGAGGCTCCGCGGGGTCGGTCTGCCCTCCCTGGCGGAGGAGGCGCGGGTGGCCGAGTACGACGTGCCGGGGCGGCGGCTGGAGATCACCTACCACCACCACGGCCGGCTCGTCGGCGCGCTCACCGCCGGGCGCATGTCGCGGCTGGCCGCGCACCGGGCCGAACTCGCCTCTGTGGCCGCTGAGTTGGTGGCCGTCCGGTAGTGAGGGTGGTCTCCGCCCGTTCCGTGGGGCGCCGTGGTGGCTGCCGCCGGGCGGTGCGCGCCGCCCGTTCAGGAGACCGGGTGGCCTGCGGCGTCGGTCCGGTCGGACTGGCTGGAGAACTTGTTGAGGAAGACGTCGTAATGGCCGTCGGGGCGCCGGGTGAGGGTGGCGCCGTCCTGCCAGACGCCGTTCTCGGTCCACCACGGGGAGCCCGCCGGGTCCCCCTGGTTCTGGTGGATGTTGTGCATGCCGAGGTCCCCCTCGGGGTCGTCGTCGAAGGGCTCGCCGAAGACCAGGACCTGCTGCCCGGGGACCAGGACCGACTCCAGGGCCAGCGCCGCGTCGAGGTTGGACCCCGCCTGCCAGGGGTGGGAGCCGGCGAGGTCCAGAAGGTCCTGGAGCCAGGAGGGCGGGCGGCGCAGGAACAGCACGCCGGAGTGGTCCGTCAGCGCGGCGTGGCGCAGGTAGTCCAGTGCGCCCGAGTCCGGGGTCCGCGGCAGTTCGTGGTAGCCCGGGGGCAGGGAGGCGGCCGGTCCCAGCGCCTCCGGGGGGACGGTGAACGTCTTCCACCGGACGCCGACCGCCGACGCGTGGCTGTCGACGTCGACGGCGCAGTGGTAGCGCCCGGCGGGCGCGTCGACCTCGAGGTTGACGTGGAACCAGCGGCCCTGGCTGTCGGGCCGGTCGCGGTGGTGGCGGTGCAGGGTTCCGGAGAGGGCGCCGTAGTGGACGAAGGGCATGCCGTCAGTGAACCAGCCGGTGCCGCCGGTACCCGGCACCGTGCGGGGTCGGTGTCACCCGGTCGCCGCAGGGGAGGGGCGACGGCGCCGAGGTGACAGGCGCCGTGGTGACGGGCGCCGTGGTCACAGGCGAAGGACGGGCACCCGCTTTTGTCGGGTCCCTGGCAATACCCGGGGCGGGGGGGACAGACTGCGGACGTGAGAGAACACATGCGGCAGAAG
Organism: Streptomyces sp. NPDC002640; assembly: GCF_053592575.1. Classification (NCBI taxonomy): domain Bacteria; kingdom Bacillati; phylum Actinomycetota; class Actinomycetes; order Kitasatosporales; family Streptomycetaceae; genus Streptomyces; species Streptomyces sp. NPDC002640. The sequence goes on from NZ_JBSFVZ010000011.1 coordinate 63,416, forward strand.
CTGGGGGTCGCCGCGGCGGGAGCGCTGCCGGGGCTGACCTTCGACCCCCAGGGATACCTGACATTCGCCTGGGGAGCGCTGTCGGCCGTGGCGCTGTTCCTGTCCGGGCAGTTGATCTGGACCTCGCCCCGATCGCCCCGGATGGGCATCGCGCTGCTGCCGCTGGGGCTCATCGGCGTCGCCCAGGACCTGCTGGTCTGGTGCCTGCTGATCTGGTTCACGCCCGTCGCGGTGGACGGGTTCTGGTGGGCGCCGGCCGCCGCGGCGCTGTCCCGGACCGGGGCCTGCCTCGGGCTGTGGCTGCTGCCCCGGGACCGCGCCGAGGCAGCCGCGGCCTGACCGGGAGCCGGGCCTGAGCCCCGGAGCCGCGGCCTGAGCCCGGGGCGTCGGGTGCGGCGTACGCGGGGAGGGCACGCCGCTGCCCGCGGCCGCGGGGAGACCCCGCGGGCGGCGCGGGCGGACGCCCGGGCGCGGCGGCGACCCGGTCAGGCCGAACCCGCGGCCAGCAGGGCGACGTGCGGGAGGGCGAGGAGACCGTCGTCGCCGAGGAGCGGCGCGGCGAGGGCGTCGAACTCCTTGCGGACCGCGTCGATCACGTCCTGGGGCTGCGCCGCGATGAGGGCGCCCGTGGGGCCGACGCCGCCGGCCGTGCCCGCCCACCAGCGGTCGGGGTCCACGCGATGCTCGAAGCGGACCGTCGCGCAGGTCACGCCGGTGAATCCGGCCTCGGCGAGGAGCGCGGCCACGCCTTCCTCGGTGCGCGGGAAGTCCTCCTCCGGCGCGATCGGCGGAAGCGCCGGGGGCAGTTCCACACCGGCCGCGACGACGGCGCGGTGCGCCAGGCTCTGGCCGGCGCCTCTCTCCTCGCCCCACAGGGTGAGGGCGACCCGCCCGCCGTCCCCGGTGACCCGGCGCAGCTCGGCGGCCGCGGTGCGCGGGCGGCCCACGTGGTTGAGCACGAAGTTGGCCAGCACGGCGTCGAACGTGCCGTCCACGAAGGGGAGTTCGGGCAGCGCGGCGACCCGGACGTCCGCCTCCGGAACCGCCTCGGCGGCCCACTGGGTCATGTCCGGCTCGGCGTCGACGGCGCTCACGATGGCCCTGGCCCGGCAGGCCGCGGCGGCGACCGCCCCCGTGCCCGTGCCGACGTCCAGCACCCGGGCGCCGGGGCCGACCTTCGCGGCCTCGACCAGTGCGGGGACGGTGTGCGCGCACAGGCCCGCGAACGTGGCGGCGTACGCCGAGGCGCGCCCGTCCCAGATGCGCCGCTCGGCTTCGTCGAATGCAGTCATGTTCATCGGGGCATGTTACGAACCCCCGTACCGAAATGGGTGTCTGACGGCGTGTCCGGAAGGTGAACCGGTGGTGCCGCGCTGACGCGCGCGCTCCCGAACGCGCCGGTTGTTGCGGGAGGACGAAGGCGGTGTGGCGGTCGCCTTACGGCCCGGCCGCTTCCCTTGTCCGCCCGGGAAGCCGGTCCCTAGGGTCATGGCCATGCGGACATTGTTGCGGCTCACCAAGAGGCGCGCCGTCGACCTGATGCGCGTCGCCACCTCCGTCTGTCGCTGAGCCCCTCGCCCGGCTCCACCGCCCCGCCGGCCGTACCGGCCCCGGCGCGCACGCCCGCCGTGCCGCAGGGCCTGACACGCGCGGTACCCGGCCCGCACCGGTCCGGACCCGGCCCGGATCCAGCGCGGACCCGGCCCGGATCCGGCGCGGACCTGGCTCGGATCCGGCGCGGACCTGGCTCGGATCCGGCGCGGACCTGGCTCGGATCCGGCGTGGACCTGGCCCGGATCCGGCGCGGACCTGGCCTGGACCCGGCCCAGACCGGCTCGGACCCGGCCGCACGTGCCGGGCCCGGCGGGACGGACCGTTTCCCCGGGCTACGTGTCCGCGCCGCCGACCGCCGCGTCACGGCCGCTGCCGGTCCGGCCCGTCGACCCGCCCAGCCGACCCGCCCGTGCGTCGAGCCCTCGTCCACCGCGCGCGGTGCCGCGAGGCGCCGAGGTGTGTCCCGCGCGCGGTGCCGCGAGGCGCCGTACGCCCAGTGCTCCCGCTTCTCCCCCTAAGGCTGCCCTCCATGAAGATCCGTTTCCGTTCCCGCATACCCCGCCCCCCGTCCGGGCGGCCCCGGCGCCCCGCCCTGCTCGCCGCGGTGCCGGCCCTGCTCCTGCTGCTCGCCTCCTGCGCCCTCGACGCGGAGACCGCCGCGAGCAGCGAGGAACTGGCCGGCTCCCGGATCCCCGCCACGGTGGCGCCCGGCACCGAACTCGTCGTCGGCGCACCGTCGTTGAAGGTGGCGCTGGAGCTGTCCGGCCAGATCGACGAGCTGCCGTTCACGGTGGAGTGGGCCAACATCAGCGGTGGCCCGCAGTGCTCGGAGGCGTTCCGGGCCGGGGCGCTGGACGTGTGCGCCGCCGCGGAGATCCCGTCCATCAACGCCCACTGGACCGGCCTGGACACCAAGCTGGTCGCCGCGGCGTTCCGCGAGGACCCCTACGCGAACCCGATCTACGAGCTGGGCATCGCCCCCGGCGCCGGCATCCGCACCCTGGAGGACCTGCGCGGCAAGAAGATCGCCTACAGCCCGGGCCAGGCCCAGGGCGCGCTGGTGCTGCGCGTCCTGCAGAAGGCCGGCCTCGGCCAGGAGGACGTCGAACTGGTCGAGCTCGCCAGCACCGGCGACGTCTACCCGACCGCGCTGGGCAACCACCAGGTGGACGTCGCCCCCATCGCCGACGTCAACATCAAGCGGTACCTGAAGAACTACGGCGGACAGGGCGCCACCACCCTCAAGCACGGCCTGCGCGACGACCCCTCGCACCTCTGGGCGCTCACCGAGTCGGTGGCCGACCCGCAGAAGGCGGCCGCCGTCCGGGAGCTGGTCAAGGTCTGGGCGCGGGCGCAGGTCTGGATCGACGAGCACCCCGACGAGTGGATCGACGGCTGGTACGTCAAGGACCAGGGGCTCAGCCGCGAGGACGGCGAGTACCTGGTCGAGCGGGCCGGACACCCGGACATCCCCGCCGACTGGACCGCGGCCATCGAGCGGCAGCAGCGGACCGTCGACCTGCTCGCCGAGGAGCAGGGCCACGAGCGGTTCGAGGCGAAGACGCTGTTCGACCGGCGGTTCGAGAAGGTCGGCGCTCAGGCCCTGACCGACGGTGCCGGACGGGCCTCGGGCGGCGGAACCGCGGCGAAGAGCGCAGCCCCCGCACAAAGCGGAGCCCCCGCGAAGAGCGGAGCCCCCGCGAAGAGCGGAGCCGCGGCGAAGAGCGGAGCCGCGGCGAAGAGCGGGGGCGCGTCATGAGCGTCGAGGCACCCACCCGTTCCCTCGCGCCGGCGCGCCCCGCCGGTGACCGGCCCGTCGCGGTGCGGAAGCCGCCGCGGACCGGCGCCCGCGGGCGGCGGCTGGGCCCCGGCCGCCCCGTGCGGTACGGCTGGGCCGTCGGCCCCGTACTGCTCCTCGCCCTGTGGGCGGCGGGCTCCGCGGCCGGCTTGGTCGACCCCCGGGCCCTGCCCGCGCCCTGGACCGTGGCCGCCACCGCCGGTGACCTGATCGCCGAGGGGCGCCTCCAGGACCACCTGCTGACCTCGGCCGGACGGGCCGCGCTGGGGCTGGTGTCCGGCGTGGCGGCCGGGCTGCTGCTGGCCCTCGTGTCGGGGCTCAGCCGCATCGGCGAGGCGCTGGTCGACGGTCCGGTGCAGATCAAGCGGGCGGTGCCCTCGCTGGCGCTGATCCCGCTGCTCATCCTGTGGTTCGGCATCGGCGAGACCATGAAGGTCGTCACCATCGCGCTCGGCGTCTTCGTGCCCATCTACATCCACACCCACAACGGCCTGCGGGCCATCGACAACCGCTACGTCGAGCTCGCCGAGACGGTACGGCTGGGCCGGGCCGCCTTCGTCCGCCAGGTCGTCCTCCCGGGCGCGCTGCCGGGCTTCCTGCTCGGCATGCGCTTCGCGGTCACGGCGGCCTGGCTCGCGCTGGCCGTCGTCGAACAGGTCAACGCCACCAGCGGCATCGGCTACATGATGGAACTGGCCCGGACCTACGGACAGACCGACGTGATCCTCGTCGGCCTCGTCGTGTACGGCCTCCTCGGGCTGGTCTCCGACGGCCTGGTGCGGCTCGTCGAGAGGAGGGCGCTGTCATGGCGTCGCACCCTGGCCGGCTGAGCCCGGCCGAAGCCGTCCGGATCGAGGACCTGGTCCGCTCCTTCGACGGGCGCCGCGTCCTCGACGGACTCGGACTGACCGTGCACGAGGGCGAGTTCGTCGCCCTGCTGGGACGCAGCGGATCCGGCAAGAGCACCCTGCTGAGGGCCCTGGCCCGGCTCGACCACGACGTGGACGGCGACGGGCTGCTCACCGCCCCCGACAACGTGTCGGTGGTCTTCCAGGACGCCCGCCTGCTGCCGTGGAAGCGGCTGCTGGACAACGTCGTCCTCGGGCTCGAAGGCCCGGACGCCGAGGAACGCGGACGGGCCGCGCTCGCCGAGGTGGGACTCGCCGGCCGGGAACGGGCCTGGCCCGTGGAACTGTCCGGCGGCGAGCAGCAGCGCGTCTCGCTGGCCCGCTCCCTGGTGCGCGAGCCCCGACTGCTGCTGGCGGACGAGCCGTTCGGGGCGCTGGACGCGCTGACCCGCATCCGGATGCACGCCCTGCTGCGCACCCTGTGCGCCCGGCACCGGCCGGCCGTGCTGCTGGTCACCCACGACGTCGACGAGGCGATCGCGCTCGCCGACCGGGTGGTGGTGCTGGACCACGGCCGGATCGCCGCCGACCTGGAGGTCCGGCTGCCCGCGCCCCGCCGCGCGGGCACACCGGAGCACGGCCGCCTGCGCGACCGCCTCCTCACCCACCTGGGCGTCGACCTCACCGACCTCGACCCCGGCCCCGACCCCGACCCCGGCCCCGCCCTCGACCCCCACCCCGGCTCCGCCCCGGCCCCCACCGCTCCCGAGTCCACCGCCGCAGTCGCCTCCGTCGAGGCCACCACCTCCACCGGCACCACCGCCGACCAGCAGAAGGAGCCCGTCCCGTCATGAGCACCCGCAGATCCCGCACCGCCCTGGCCGCCCTCGCGGCGGCCGTCCTGACCGGCGCGCTCGCCGCCCCGCAGGCCGCGGCGCACCCCCGGACCGCCGGTGACACCGCCGTGGAGTGGTTCGACGTCACCGCCCGCACGGTGGCCGCCGCGCCCGCGCCGACCCAGGTCACCAACAGCCGCACCTGGGCCATCGGCTGGCTGGCCGCCGCCCGGGCCACCCGCGAGACGCCGCGCGGCGTCGACGCGGGCGAGTACCGCCGGGCCGCGCTCGCCTCCGCCCTGCACCGTGCGCTGACCGAACTGGTGCCCACCCAGGCGGCCCAGGTCGACGCCGCGTACGCGGACACGCTGGCCGCGATACCCGACGGCCCCGCCGAGGACCGGGGCGCGGCGGCCGGCGAGCGGCAGGCCGCGCTGCTCCTCGCCGACCGGACCGGGGACGGCCTCGACCCCGCCTCGGTCAACACCCCGTACCCGGTGCCGGCGGCCGGCCCCGGCGTGTGGCAGCCGACGCCGCCCGCCCACGCCCCGGCCACGCAGTACGGCAACCGGGTGGCCGAACCGTTCGCGCTGCGCTCGCAGAGCCAGTTCCGGCTGCCGCCCCCGCCCGCCCTCGACTCGGCCCGGTACGCCGCCGACCTGGCCGAGGTCCGGGCGTACGGCGCGGCGGACAGCGCCGTGCGCACCGCCGAGCAGACCGGGACCGCGCAGTTCTGGTACGGGTCCTCGTTCACCCTGTACACCGAGCCCCTGCGGGTGGCGCTCACCCGCTCCCCGGAGGGCCTGGCGGGGCAGGCCGCGCTGGTGGCGCTCTTCCACGTGGCGTCGGTGGACACCCAGATCGCCACCTCGGACAGCAAGTACGCCCACGCCCGCTGGCGCCCGGTGACGGCGATCCGCACCGGCTCCCTCGACCCGGACCCGCAGTGGACGCCGCTGCACGTCACGCCCGCGCACCCGGACTACCCGAGCGGCCACGGCACCTACTCCGGCTCGGCGGAGGGCGTGCTGACCGCGCTCGCCGGGCCGCGCACCGCGCCGTTCGAGCTGACCAGCCCCACCGCGCCGGGTGTGACCCGCACCTACACGGACTGGCGGCGGCTCTCGGTGGAGAACGTGGACGCCCGCGTCTGGTCCGGCATCCACACGCGGACCGCGGACGAGGCGGGCATCACCCTCGGGAAGAACGTCGCCCGGTACGTGCTGGAGCGCCGGGGGACGCTGCTGGCACCGCGCTGACCGTCCCGGCGGCGACCGTCCCGGCGCCCACCGCCCAGGCGCCGACCGCGCGGGGACGGCGGCACGGTTCCGGAGCCGGGGGTGTACCCAGCACCACCCCCGCTCCGGGTGCCGCGCCCCGTGCGGCGGCGCTCCGGCGTCCGTACCGTCCTCGATGGGGGGCGAAGGGCCCGCCGGAACACCGCAGGGGAACGGGGAGTCGGACCATGACCGTCGCACGGGCAACCATCGCTGCCGCACGGGGACTCGGCCTGGGGGTGATGGCGTTCTTCGGGTCCGTGTTCCTCCTGCTGGGGGTCGTCCTGGCCGCCGCCCTGCTCCCGCTCGGCGTCGGCGCCTACCTGCTGCCTCCCCTGCTCACCGCCGTCCGCCGCCACGCCGACCTGCGACGGCGGACGGCCGAGCGGTGGTACGGGACGAGCATCCCGGGCGCCTACCGTCCCGTGCCCGCCGGAGCGCCCGCCACCGGGGTGACCCGCACCCTGCGCCTGCTGCAGGACCCGGCGGTCCGCCGCGACCTGCTCTGGCTGCCGGTGGACGCGACCGCGGGCTTCTTCCTCGCCCTGCTGCCCGCCGCGCTGCTGGCCAAGGCGGCGGAGGGCCTGGCCCTGGCGCTGGGGTTCTGGCGGGCCGCCGCGGACGGCGGGGACTACTGGTACGTGTTCCTCCCGGTCAGCGGACAGGCCGACGCGATCGGCGCGGGCGTCCTCGGACTGCTCCTGATGCACCTCGCCTTCCGCTTCAACGACCGCCTGCTGCTAGCCCACTTCACCCTCACCCGGACCGTGCTCACGCCCACCGGGCGGGCCGCCCTGGAACACCGGGTCGAGGAGCTCGCCCGCACCCGGCACGACGCCGTGGACACCTCCGCCGCCGAACTGCGCCGCATCGAACGGGACCTGCACGACGGGGCGCAGGCCCGGCTGGTCGCGGTGGGGATGAGCCTCGGCACCGTCGAGGCGCTGCTCGACAAGAACCCCGAGCAGGCGCGGGCGCTGCTCGCGAAGGCCCGCGCGGAGTCCGTGGAGGCGCTCGCCGAACTGCGGGACCTGGTCCGCGGCATCCACCCGCCGGTCCTCGCCGAACGCGGACTCGGCGACGCCGCCCGCGCCCTGGCCCTGCGCACGCCGGTGCCCGTGGAGGCCGACGTCGACCTGCCCGGCCGCGCGGAGCCCGCCGTGGAGTCCGCCGTCTACTTCGCGCTCAGCGAGATGCTCACCAACGTGGTCAAGCACGCCGGCGCGAGCCGCGTCTGGCTGGAGCTCGGACACCACGACGGCATGCTCCGCCTGACCGTCACCGACGACGGCCGCGGCGGCGCCGACCCGGCGGCCGGCACCGGACTGGCGGGAGTGGAGCGGAGGCTGGGAGCATTCGACGGCGTCCTGGCCGTCGTCAGCCCCACCGGCGGCCCCACCGTGGTGACCCTGGAGATTCCGTGCGCGTTGTCCTCGCCGAAGACCTCTTCCTGCTGAGGGACGGCCTGGTCCGGCTGCTGGAGGCGCACGGCTTCGAGATGGCCGCCGCCGTCGACAACGGCCCCGCGCTGGACCGCGCCCTCGAGGAACTCGAACCGGACGTCGCGGTGGTCGACGTCCGGCTCCCGCCCTCCTTCACCGACGAGGGCCTGCAGTGCGCCCTGCGCGCCCGGCGGCGCACCCCCGGACTGCCCGTGCTGGTGCTCTCCCAGCACGTCGAGCAGCTCTACGCCCGTGAACTGCTCGCCGACGGCAGTGGCGGCGTCGGCTACCTGCTCAAGGACCGGGTGCTGGACGCCGAGCAGTTCACCGAGGCGGTCCGCCGGGTCGCCGCCGGCGGCACCGCCATGGACCCGCAGGTCATCTCCCAGCTCCTGCAGCGCCAGGGCGCCGCCGACCGGCCCGTCTCCCGGCTCACCCCGCGCGAACGGGAGGTGCTGGAGCTGATGGCGCAGGGCCGCTCCAACACCGCCATCGCCGCCCGGCTGACCGTCACCGAACGGGCCGTCGCCAAGCACACCGCCAACATCTTCGCCAAGCTGGACCTCGAGGTGTCCGACGACGACAACCGGCGGGTCCTCGCCGTCCTCGCCTACCTCGACGCCGCCTGAGCCGCGGCGGCCGGCTCCCGCTCCTGCGGGCCGGCGGGCGCGGCGCCGCCCGGGGCGCGGTACGGGCTCCACCAGTTGGCGGGGCCCAGCACCGTCATCACCGCCGGCACCAGAACACCCCGCACCACCACCGCGTCCACCACCGCCGCCAGCGCGATGCCGACCCCGATCAGCTTCAGCGAGGTGACCGGCGCCGACGCCATCGCCGCCGTGGAGATCGCCACCGCGGCCGCCGCCGAGGTCAGCAGCCGCGCCGTGCGGGCGATGCCGTCCACGATGGAGCGGCGGTTGTCGCCGCAGCGGTCGAACTCCTCGCGGATCCGGCCCAGCAGGAACACCTCGTAGTCCACCGACAGCGCCAGCGCCACGAACAGGGTGAACAGCAGCAGCGAGGCGTCCAGCGTGCCGGTCACCGTGAAGTCGCCCACCAGCCACCGCAGCCGGCCCTCCTGGAACATCCACACCATCGCGCCGATGCTCGCGCCCAGGCTCAGCACCGCCACCGCCAGCGCCTTCAGCGGGGCCACCCAGCTCCGCGTGAAGTACCCCAGCAGCAGCGTCAGCGCCACCGCCAGCAGCAGCAGACAGCGCGGCAGCGCCTCGCGCACCGCCGCGTTGGTGTCGGCGATCTCCGCGGCCCGGCCGCCCACCGCCAACTCGCCCGGCGCGGGCACCGCCCGGACCGCCTGAAGCGCCGTCCGGGCCCGCTCCGAGTCCGCGGCCACGCCCAGCGCCGCCGCCAGCACCACACCGCCCTCCCGCTCACCCCGCCCGGTGGCCGCCGGCCGCACCCAGGTCACGTCGTCCACGGCCCGCAGCCGCTCCAGGTAGGGCCCCATCGCCGCGGGCCGGGCGACGCCGGTGAGCACCACCGTCAGCATCCGCTCCGGCGGCGCCGCCAGCTCCGCGTCCACCCGCGCCTGGGTCCGGGCCACCTGCGCGGACGCCGGCAGGGCCCGCTCGTCCGACAGGCCGAACCGCGCCTGGGTGATCGGCGCGGCCAGCAGCACCAGCAGCAGCGCCGCCAGCGACCCCGCCAGCCACGGCCGCCCGGTGACCGCCAGCGAGGACCGCCGCCAGAACCGGCTGTCGTCCCCCGTGCCCGCCCGCCGCCACCGCCGCAGCGGATCGAACCGGTCGACCCGGCCGCCCAGCAGCCGCAGGCACGACGGCACCACCGTCAGCGCCACCACCGCCGCCAGCACCGTCGCCGTCGCCCCCGCCATCGCCAGGGCCCGCAGCAACGGCACCGGCACCACCAGCGCGCACGCCATGCAGCAGGCCACCGCCGCCGCCGAGAACACGATCGACCGGCCGCTGGACCGGCGGGCCGCCGCCAGCGCCGACTCCAGGTCCTCCCCGCGGCCGGTGTGCTCCTTCACCCGCGCCAGCAGGAACAGCGTGTAGTCCACCGCCAGGCCGAAACCGACGGCCGCGGCCGCGTTCACCGCGAACGACGAGACGTCGAGGAACCGGGCCAGCAGCCCGATCACCGGGATCGAGCACGCCACCGTGAGCAGCGCCACCAGCACCGGCAGCAGCGCCGAGACGACCGAACCGTAGGCGAACACCAGCACCGCGAACACCAGCGGCGCCGCCACCAGTTCGGCCCGGGCGAGCCCCGCCGCCGACGCCAGGTTCAGCTCGCGCCCCGTCCACACCGGGCCGCTCGCCTCCACCCGCACCCCGTCCGGGACCGCCGCCCGCGCGTCGGCCAGCACCCCGGGCGCGGCCCGCTTGCGGTCCGCCGCGTCACCCGTCATCCCCACCGGGACCAGCTGCAGCGTCCCCGCGGGCGACCGCCCCGGGTCCGCCGGGGAGGCGCCCGCCGTCCCCACCCGCCGCACCGCCGGATGGTCCGCCAGGGCGTCCGCCACCGCGCGGGAGGCCGCGGCGACCGCCGTCCGCTCCCCACCGGTCACCACCAGCACCAGGTCGGGCGCCGCCACCCCCAGCCGCTCCGCCTGCCGCGCCGCCCGCTCCGCCTCGGTACCGGTGGCCGACGCGCCCCCGGTGTTCAGCGACGCCAGCGACGCCGGGGCCAGGAGCGCCGCGCAGACCAACGCCAGCAACGCCCCCGCCAGCACCAGCCGGGCCCGCCGCAGCACCGGGTCCCCGGACCCCCGCCGACCGGGGCCGCCGGTCTTCCCGCCGACCGTCTCCACGCCGTCACCACCTCCCGACCCGCCCCCGGGGCCCGCCGGACGTCACGCCTGCGCCGGCGGCCCGCGAGCACCGCCGCCCTGGTGAATCCGGGCGACGCGGGATGCGTGTCACCGATTGTCCGCCCATGCGATGTGCCTACGGTGCCGAAGGCGGGAGCGGCTGCCGGGCGATCCGCCGTGTCCGGGCCCGAATCCCACCTGTTTGGCGGGCGGCGGACCCGGAGCCCCACGACGGACGGGGTGCGGCTGCGCCGCGCGGTCCGCGGCGGTCCGCGGGACGGCGGCCGCACATCGGCACATTCCCTGTGAGGAGAGACAGTTGACGGACCAGCCGCTTGTCGCACGGCTCGAGGCGCTGCTGCGCGACCACTTCGAGATCGACCCCGAGGCCCTGCGCCCGGACGCGACCTTCGGGGAACTGCAGATCGACTCGCTGGCCATGGCCGAGATCCTCGCCATCCTGGAGGACGAGGACGGCATCAGCCTGCCCCCGACGCTGCCCGGACTCGGCGCCGACACCTCCCTCGCCGACGGCTTCCGGATCATCGCCGAGGCCGCCGCCGAACAGCAGGGCGAGACCGCGGGGGCCGGCAGGTGAGCTTCCCGATCGCGGTCACCGGCCTGGGGATCGTCGCCCCCGACGGCGTCGGGGTCAAGGAGGCCTGGGAGCGGCTGCTCAGCGGCGTCTCCACGGCGGCCCGCGACCCCGAACTGGACGGCATGCCGGTCGACTTCTCCTGCCGCGTCGACGACGAGGCGATCTCCGCGCGGCTCGGCCGCGGCCTGCGCTGGCGCACCGACCGGTTCATCCAGTTCGCCGTCATCGCCGCCCGCGAGGCCGTCGCCGACGCCGGCCTCTACCCGGAGGAGTGGGACGCCGAGCGCGTCGGCGTGGTCATCGGCGTCGGCGGCAGCGCCATGGTGCACACCGGGGAGTACACCAAGCTGATGGAGGGCCGCTTCGGCGCCATGATGCCCAGCCTGGTGGCGCGCAGCCAGCCCGGCATGGCGGCCGGCGAGGTCTCCATCGACCTCGGCGCGCGCGGCCCGATCCTCACCACCAGCACCAACTGCACCTCCGGCGCCTCCGGGATCGCCATGGCCAAGCTGCTCCTGGACTCCGGCGCCTGCGACGTCGTCGTCGCCGGAGGGGCCGAGTCCGTCCGCAACAACTGGGGCTCCGCCGCCTTCTGGCGGATGGGCGCCCTGTCCACCCGCGGCGACGACCCGGCCGCCGCCTCCCGCCCGTTCGACGCGGACCGAGACGGCTTCGTGCTCTCCGAGGGGGCGGGGGTGCTGGTCCTGGAGCGGGAGGAACACGCCCGCGCCCGCCGCGCCAGGGTCCGCGCCCGCCTCGCCGGGCAGGCCCTCTCCGGCGACGCCCACCACTGCGTCGCCCCCGAACCGGACGGCGCCGGTGCGGCCCGGGCGATGCGGGCGGCCATCGCCGACGCGGGCCTCACCCCCGCCGACATCGACCACGTCAACGCCCACGGCACCTCGACCACCCTGAACGACGTCGCCGAACACCTCGCGCTGCGCTCGGTGTTCGGGACGCCACCACCGGTGACCGCCAACAAGGGCGTGTTCGGGCACGCCATCGCGGGCGGCTCCGCCATGGAGGCCGCGTTCAGCGTGCTCTCCCTCGACCAGCAGGTCATCCCGCCCACCGCCAACCTGCTACGGCAGGACCCCGCGATCGACCTGGACGTGGTGTCCGGGGCGCCCCGGCCCGCCGCCCTGCGGTCCGTGCTGTCCAACTCGGTCGGCTTCGGGGGCCACAACACGGCCCTGGTGTTCACCGCGCCCTAGCCGTACTGCCCGGCGGACCGGCCGTCGGGGCCGGGAAGCGTCAACCACCGTCCGGCGGGCGGGAGTTCTCCGAGCCGGGAACCCCGTCCACCGGGCGGGACCTCTCCGCCTCGACGGCCTCCTGGCGCCTGCGGACACCGTCCACGTGGGCCAGGAACACCTCCCGCGCGTCGGGGGTGAGGGTGCGCAGCGCCACCAGCGCGGTCAGCGCCACGTCGCACAACTCCGCCCGCACGTCGGACCAGTCGTGGGTGACGCCCTTGCGCGGGTTGTGCCCGAGGGCGCCGATCACCGCCTGCGCGACCTCGCCGACCTCCTCGGACAGCTTCAGCATGCGCAGCAGCAGCTCCTGCTCGCGGGGGCCGGTGCTGCTCCGGTCCAGCCACGCCCACAGGGCGTCGACCGACGCCCAGGCGTCGTCGTCCCGCGTGTTCCCGTCAGGGGTCGAGGTCACCGGTCAGCGCTCCAGGACGACGCGGCCGCCGATCTCCACCCAGCCGTGCGGCTGCGGCGCGGTCAGGATCTGGGAGCCCAGGCCCTGGGTGATGTTGAGGGCACGGCCGAGCCGGTCGGTGAGGAGCAACGCCGCCGCCCCGGTCGCCTCGTCCTCGTCGACGCCGTCGTCCCGGCCGGGGAACGCCCGGGCGCGGACCCGCCCCGCCGCCTCGTCCTCCCAGGCCCAGGCGTAGATCCACTCGCCCTTCCCGGGCACCTCCAGGGCGTCCACCTCGACCGCGGAGTCGTACTGGCGCAGGACGCGCGGCGGCGCCCACTCCGCGCGGGCCTCGATCCAGGTGAACTCGCCGTCCAGGCGCACGCCCACCTCACCGGCCGCGGTGACCAGTTCGGGCACGTCCAGCAGCCAGGCGGTCCCGACACAGGGGTGGCCGGCGAACGGCAGCCGCAGGGACGGCGTGTAGATCTCGATCACGCCGCGCTCGGGGTCGTCTACGAACACCGTCTCGCTGAAGCCGAGTTCGGCGGCCATGGCCTGCCGTTCGGTCTCGCCGGGGATCTTCGACCCGTCGCGGACCACGGCCAGTTCGTTGCCGTAGCCGCGTCCGGCGTCGCAGAACACCCGCAGCACGTCGTAAGGAGTCACGTCGCGCATTCAAGCATCCCCGGGTACCGTCCGCGCGCGCCGCCCGGCACGGGTAGGGTGCCGCTGCGTAAGCCGGAAGGAGAAGGCGAGTTGTCGATCACGTGGGGGCGTCGTGTCCTGCCGGCCGCCGCGGCGGCCCTGGCACTGACCCTGAGCGGGTGCGTCGTGGTGCACGGCGAGCGGGAGGTCCTGCCGGCCGCCACGCCCGACGAGGCGGGCGGGGCGCTGCGGGCGTTCACCGACGCCTACAACGCGGCCGACAAGGCGTACGACCCCAGCCTCGACGAGGACCGGGTGACCGGCGCCTTCGGGGCGATAGACGGGGCGCGCCTCAAGGCGCGCCAGGCCAACCACCCGCAGGGCAACGAGCGGCACGAGCCGCTGGAGCTGACCGACGCCCGGTACACCATCCCCGCCAAGGCGGGCTGGCCGCGCTGGTTCCTCGCGGACGCCAAGGCCAACAAGGGCGGCGACGCGCGCTGGATGCTGGTGTTCGTCAAGGAGCGCAAGGAGGAGCCCTGGCAGGCGGCCTACCTGACGCTGCTCGACCCCGCGGACGTGCCGGAGTTCCGCAAGGACGAGCAGGGTTACGCGGAGCCGGCCGTCGGCGGCGACGCGCTGGCCGTCGCCCCGTCGAAGCTGAGCCGGGCGTACGCCGACTACCTGGGCGAGGGCGGCGAGACGTTCGCGCGGGGGCCGCACACCAGCGTGGTGCGCGAGCAGCGGGAGAAGAACGAGAAGCGGCCGGGCCTGGTGCGGCAGTTCAAGGACGAGCCGCTGGTGGCGGGCGACTACGCGCCGCTGGGCCTGCGGACCGCCGACGGCGGGGCACTGGTGTTCTTCGCGACACGGCACTTCGAGAAGCTGACGGCGGCCCCGGGCACGGAGATCCCACTGCAGAACGCGGACGTGCGGGCGCTGACCACCGGCGAGGTCGGGCAGACGCTGACCATGGAGTACGTCTCGCAGCAGGCCGTGCGGGTGCCGCGCCGGGGGCAGGTGGTCTTCCTCGGCCGGGTTCCCGGGCTCACCGCGGCGCGCGGGGAGTGACCCGTCCCGCGGCGGCGGGGTGTAGGTGCGGGGGCATGGCACAGGTGCCAGGAGGCACGCACCGGGGCTCAGGTTCGGCGGGTGCGGGGTGCGGGGTGCGGGGTGCGAGTGCGGGGGCGGGTGCGGTCAGCGCTGGAGCGGCCAGACCGCGCCGGCCGGCTCCTCGTCGCCGTACCGCTCGCAGGCGTCGGTGAGGGTCTCGAGCAGGATGAGCGGCTCCGGCAGCGGGTGCTCCGGACCGCGCAGCCAGCGCACCGAGCGGCCGTCGTCACCCGGCAGCCGGGCCGGGGGCACCAGGACGTAGGAGCCCCGGCAGTGCCAGCGCAGTCCGGGGTGCCCCTCGTCGGTCTCGGGGTGGCTGTCCAGCTCGCAGGGCCACCACTCGTCCTCGTCCTCGGGCGTGCCGCGGGTCTGGGTGAAGAAGAGCATCCGGCCGTCGTCGCTCTCGGCGACCGGCCCGACCTCGACGCCCTGCTCCAGCAGGCGCCGCAGCGCGGAGCGGCCCGCCGCCAGGGGCACGTCCAGGACGTCGTGGAGCATGCCGGTGGCGGTGATGAAGTTGGCCTCGGGGTCGCCCTGGGCCCAGCGCTCGACCTGGGCGAGGTCGGTGGTGGACTGGGTCTGCCAGGCGAAGGAGACCGGGTGGCGGGCGGGCGTCGGACAGCCCACCCGGGCGCACGAACACCGGTAGCCGACCGGATGGGCCGCGGGCGCGAGCGGCAGCCCCGCGGACGCGGCGGCCAGGAGCAGGGCTTCGCGGTCCTCCGCCCCGGCGGCCTCCTGCGGACGCCGTCCGCGCAGCCACTGGGAGATCCTGCTCTGCCGGCCGGGACGGCCGCCGAACGTCGCGCTCATCTATCCCCTCGCCTCGCCGATGGTGCGGACAGCATGCCCCATGGTCGCACCGTCACGTGCCTCCGGGCGGGCCGGGCACAACACGCCTGAGGCTCGGATCGGAGGTCATTGCCTGATTTCATGGTAATTGCCGGGCTCGGCGGGCGGCCAGGAGTCGCCCCAGTCCGCGTCCCGGGCCGCCTTGTACAGGTCGCCGTGGCGCTTGGTCACCGTGTGGCGGCGCAGCTGTTCCTCCGCCTCGCACAGGTCCAGCAGCACCTGTCCCTTGCGGATCTGCGGGCGGCGGACCACCCGCGCGGGGGCGGGGGAGAGGTCCGTCACAGGCAGCCGGGTGGCGGCGACGTAGCTGAACTTCTCGTCCTCGTAGGGCAGCGAGCCGGCCTTCACCCGGCGGTGCAGCGAGGAGCGGCTGACCCGGGCGGAGAAGTGGCACCAGTCGGTGCCGGGGACGATCGGGCAGGCGGCACTGTGCGGGCAGGGGGCGGCGACGCGGAAGCCCGCGGCGATCAGGCGGTCGCGGGCGGCGATCACCCGGGCGTAGCCGTCCGGGGTGCCGGGCTCGACGACGACCACCGAGCGGGCGGCGCCGGCGGCGGCGTCCACGACGTGGGCGCGGTCCTTCGCGGTGAGCTCGCCCAGGACGTAGGAGACCGTGACGAGATCGGTGCTCTCGATCTGGAGCGCCGCTCCGATACGCGAGCGCTGCCAGCGCGCCCCGGCGAGGGCCGGGTTGGCGGCGGCCAGCTCCTCACCCAGGGCGAGCGCGGGCTCCGCCCAGTCCAGCACCGTGACCGGCCGCACGCCGTCCCAGGCGGCGGTCACCGCCCAGGTGGCCGCGCCGGTGCCGCCGCCGACGTCCACGTGCGAGGCGGGCGTCCAGCCGGGGACCGCGTCGGCGAACGCCGCCAGCGCCGCGCTCACCGCCTCGAAGGTGGCCGGCATCCGGTAGGCCGCGTACGCCGCGACGTCGGCGCGGTCACGAAGGATGGGGGCGTCGGTCGGGGTCTCGCCGCGGTAGTTGGCGATCAGCCGGTCGACGGCCTGGGCGGCCTGGCGGGGAGGGAGTCCGTCGAGCAGTTCCGCGAGCGCGGTGCGGAGGGTCTCGGCGGGGGACGGCGCGATGTTCACCCCACGATTGTCGCAGCCGGCCGGGGGCGCCCGGTCCGGCGGCCGCGCGGGCCCCAAGCCGGTGCGCCCGCCCGTGACCGCCCCTGCCCGCCCTGTGAGACGTCCGGGCCGTCCCCGCCGGGCGGCCCGGCGCGCGATCTATGCTCTCCGCCAGGGCCGGTGTCCGGCGGCGTCCCGGTGTCCGACGGCGTCCGGTGGCCAGGTGTCCTGGTGTCCTGGTGTCCTGGTGTCCGACGGTGTCACGGAGTGAGGAGCGGCCGGCATGGCTGAGACGGTGCGGTGGGGAATTCTGGCCACGGGCGGGATCGCGGCGGCCTTCGCGGGCGACCTCGTCGACCTCCCGGACGCCGAGCTGGTGGCGGTCGGATCCCGTTCCCAGGAGTCGGCCGACGCCTTCGCGGAACGGTTCGGCATAGCGCGTGCCTACGGCGACTGGGCGTCGCTCGCCGCGGACGAGGAGGTCGACGTCGTCTACGTCGCCACCCCGCACACCGCGCACCGGGCCGCAGCCGGGCTGTGCCTGGAGGCCGGGCGCAACGTCCTCTGCGAGAAGCCCTTCACGCTGAACCTGCGGGAGGCGGAGGAGCTGGTCGCGCTGGCGCGCGAGCGCGGGCGCTTCCTCATGGAGGGCATGTGGACCGCGTGCAACCCGCTGGTCCGCCGGATGAAGCAGCTGGTGGACGACGGGGCGATCGGCGAGGTCCGGACCGTGCAGGCGGACTTCGGTCTGGCCGGGCCGTTCCCGGTGGCGCACCGGCTGCGGGACCCGCAGCAGGGCGGCGGCGCGCTCCTCGACCTCGGGGTCTACCCGGTCGCCTTCGCGCAGATGCTGCTGGGAGAGCCGACGCGGGTGACGGCCCAGTCGGTGCTGTCGCCGGAGGGCGTCGACCTGCAGACCGGAGCGGTGCTCGGATGGGAGAGCGGTGCTCTCGCCATGGTGCACTGCTCCATCGTCGGGGCGACCGGGATCACCGCCTCGGTCACCGGCACGCGGGGGCGGATCGACGTGCCCGACGGCTTCTTCCACGCCGACCGGTTCGTCCTGCACCGTGAGGGCCGGGAGCCGGAGGAGTTCGCGCTCACCGCGGGGGACGGGCTGCGGAGCAGCTTCCGGCACGAGGCGCTGGAGGTCATGCGCGCGATCCGCGCCGGGGAGACCGAGTCGCCCCTCGTCCCCCTCGACGCCACGCTCGCCGTGATGCGGACCCTGGACACCGTCCGCGCCCAGACCGGCGTCCGCTACCCCGGGGAGTGACCCGCGACTACCCCGGGCACTGACCCGCGGCCACCCCCGGGAGTGGCCCGCGCCCGCGGCGGGCCCGGCGGCGACCGCACGCCACCGGACCCGCCGCGGGGCCGTCACGCCGGGGTGAGGCCCGGGTCGCCGGACTCGGTGACGTACGTGGCGGCGACGGTCAGCGGCGCGTCGGGCACCGTGACGCGCGGGACCGTCTTGAAGCGGGTGACGGCGGCCCGCCGCCCCAGCTCCACCGTGGTGTAGCCGCGCAGCCCGTTGTAGAACCTCAGGTGCGGGTTCCGCTCCAGGTACCCCGCCCAGTTGGCCGGCCGCTCCGCCCCGTCCCCGCCGGACGAGACGGAGGTGGTGACGATCTCCGTGCCCACGGTCCGCGAGGCCGGGTCGTCGAAGTCCTCCTTGATCTCCAGCCCGTAGTGGACGTGCACGTCGCCGGTGAGGACCATCAGGTTCTCCTGGCCGGACGCCTTCCACCCCTCCAGCACCCGCCGCCGCGACGCCGGGTAGCCGTCCCAGGAGTCCATGGACCGTGTGGTGTTGCCCGCCGCGGGGTTGTTGCGGCGGCTGAAGGTGACCTGCTGCGGCACCACGTTCCACACCGCGGAGGACCGGCGCCAGCCGTCCACCAGCCAGCGCTCCTGCTCCGCGCCGGTGAGCGTCATCGACTCGGCCTCGGACTCGGCGGTGGGCGTCTTCCAGCCGTCCCCGTTCGCCTGGTCGGTGCGGTACTGGCGGGTGTCCAGGACGTCGAACTGGGCCAGGTCGCCCCAGTGCATGCGGCGGTACAGCTTGAGGTCCGGGCCCTCGGGGCGCTGCGCGGCGCGCAGCGGCATGTTCTCCCAGTACGCCCGGTAGGCGGCCGCCCGGCGCAGCAGGAACTCCTCCGGCGGGACGGAGTTCTCCGGGTTGTCGCCCGCGTAGTTGTTCTCCGTCTCGTGGTCGTCCCAGGTCACCACGAACGGGTGCGCCAGGTGCGCGGCGATCAGGTCCGGGTCGGACTTGTAGAGGGCGTACCGCAGGCGGTAGTCCTCCAGCGTCACGGTCTCGTGGTTGAAGTGGGCCGGGATCACCCGGTCCGTGTAACCGCGGCCGCCCGCCTGGGCGTTGACCGCGTACTCGTAGAGGTAGTCGCCGAGGTGGAAGACCGCGTCCAGGTCCTCGCCCGCCAGGTGGCGGAAGGCCGTCCAGTGGCCCTGGTCGTAGCGCTGGCAGGAGACCAGGCCGAAGCGGAGCGCGTCCACCCGGGCGCCGTGCCCGGGCGCGGTGCGGGTCCGGCCGGTCGGGCTGATCCAGTCGCCGGCCCGGAAGCGGTAGTAGTACACGGAGCCCGGCCGCAGGTTGCGCACGTCCACGTGCACCGCGTGGTTGAACTCCGGGTGCGCCCAGGCGTGGCCGCGCCGCACGACGCGGCGGAACCGCTCGTCGTGCGCGAGCTCCCAGCGCACGGAGACCCGGCCGGCCGGCAGCCCGCCGTCCAGGTCGAGGGGCCGGGGGGCCAGCCGGGTCCACAGCGCCACCGAGTCCGGCAGCGGGTCGCCGGAGGCCACGCCCAGCGTGAACGGGTCCTCGGAGAGCCGGGCCGGCTCCAGCTCGTCGGCGGCGGCGGTGCCGGCCGCGGGAAGGTTGACGGCGAACGCCAGGGCGGCCGCGGCCGCGGTGCTCGTCAGGAATCTTCGGCGCCCCAACGCGCCCGCCGCGGCGCGGAGTTCAGGTGAGTGGGCAGCGGGGCGGGCAGGCGCGGTCATGGTGGCCTTCCGTGACGGTGGCGGGATGCGGAAGGCATTCGAACGGGACAGGACGACCCCCGGTTGTTGAGCACACGACATGCACATGACGGCTGGGTAACCTCCCCATGACCCCCTGTGATCACACCCGTGCGCGGGTGGAACGGCGGAAACGGGGGGACTCGGGACCGGTCCGTAGCGGTCATCGGTCTCAAGGAGTCGACGTGACGTGTTTCGACCGGCGTGATCTCGGTCTGCTGCTGCTGAGGGCGGGCACCGGCGGGGTGCTCGCCGCCCACGGGGCGCAGAAGCTGTTCGGCTGGTTCGGCGGCCACGGGCTGGAGGGCACCGGACAGTGGATGGAGTCCATCGGCTACGCCCCGGGGAAGGCGAGCGCCACGATGGCGGGCGCCGCGGAGACCGGCGGCGGGGTGCTGCTGGCGCTGGGGCTCGCCACCCCCGCGGCCGGGGCGGCGGCGGCCGGCGCGATGGCGGGCGCGGCCGTGGTGCACGCCCCCCAGGGCTTCTTCGCCCAGAGCGGGGGCTACGAGTACGCGGCCTCGCTGGGGCTCACCGCGGCGAGCCTCGCCGTGACCGGGCCCGGGCGGATCTCGCTCGACCACCTCTTCGGGCACGCCGTCAACAAGGACTGGATGGTCCCGGCCGTGTTCGCCGCGGTGGGCGCGGCGACGGCGTACGTGGTGGGCAGCCGCAACCGCCGCGTCAGGAAGCAGGCCGAGGGCGAACAGGACCCCCTCTTCGAAGCCTGACCCGCACCTTCGCCCCGGCCGTCGAAACCTGCCGGACCCGGCCGTCGAAACCTACGGCCCTGGCCCCGGACCCGGACCCGGCGCGGGCCCAGGCCCCCGCCCGGACCGGGCAGGGGCCCCGCACCCGGTCGCGCCGGGCGGCGCGGGCGCGGGCGGGCGGCTCAGCTGCCGGGCGGCGGGTTCACCGCCATGTGGAGGCGGAGGACCAGCCCGCCCGTCTCGGCGCGCATCTCGACCAGGTCGCACAGCTGGTGCATGATCCACACCCCGCGGCCGCCGTGCGGCGAGCGCGGGTCGGGGCGGCGGCGGCCCACCAGGGGGTCGGTCAGCTGCCCGGCGTCGCGTATCTCGGCGACCAGGGAGTTCTCCGCCCGCCACATCCGCAGCGTGCCCTGCCCACCGCCGTGCCGCACCGAGTTGCCGGTGGCCTCGCCGATGGCCAGCAGCCAGTCGGTGCGCCGCGCCGGGGACAGCCCGCAGCGCGACGCCCAGTCCTCGGCCTCGCCGCGCACCAGCGCCAGCTGGTGCTCGCCGAACTCGACGACCAGCGGGTCGGCGGGCTCGGGCAGCGGGGTGTCGAAGGTCCGGCAGACGTCCAGCGGGTCCGCGAAGTCGCGGCTGATGCGCCGCGTGCCCTCCTCGGTGACCACCGGGTGGATCCGGCGCGCCTGCGTCAGGACCTCCTCCGGCAGCCGGGCGTCGTACGGGCACAGCACGCTGACCCGGCGGCCCGCGAAGGCCACGTTGACCAGTGCCTGGTGGCGCAGTGCCTCACGGGTCTCGGCGGGCCCCCGGCCCACCCACAGGGCCTCGCCCACGATGCACGGCCGGGACTCGGAGGACTCGTGCCGGTCCGCGAACTCGCGGAACTGGGACAGGATGCGGCCGGGGTTGCGCCCGGCCTCCGTCATGTCGAGCCAGGTGACGCGCTCCTCGGGGTCGTCGAGGAGCTCACGCAGCCGCGCCAGCCGTGCGCCGGGCACGGCGACCAGCGCGTGGTCGCCGCGGGCCTGCACGGCGGTGCGGACGAACCGGCACACGCCGTCGAGGTACTCGTCGTCGGAGCGGTAGAAGAGCGCAGGGTGGAAGAGACCGGAGCCGGGCCCTCTGCCGGGCGGCTGCCGGAAGTATGTGGTGGTTCGGCTGTGTGTCGTCATCGCTCGGCGATCTCCACAGCGGCCCCGAGCTCGGGGAACAGTCCGAGGAGCCGTCGAAGGGGTGCGGGTGGGTGGAGGAGGCGCAGGCGACCCGCCGGGCGGCGCCGGGCGGCCTCGGCGAGCGTCACCAGGGCGGCGATGTCGAGGTGCCGGAGGCCGGACAGGTCCAGTTCCACGTCCCCGCCGGGCGAGCCGGCCACCACGGCCGCCGCCGCACGGACCGTCCGCCGGGTGTCGTACCCGGCGGAGCCCGACAGCCGCAGACCGGTACGGCCGCCCAGCGGCTCCAGCCGCAGGGTGGGGCACGGGGCGGGTCCGCCGCGGCGGTCCAGGTGGGCGCCGGCCAGGACGGCCAGCAGCTCCGGGGGGACCCGGCGGCGGTCGTAGAAGCACCAGGCGGTGAGCGGGAGCGGTTCGAACACCTCGTGGTGGAGGCGGAGCTCGTACTCCAGGAGCCGGTCCGCCCCCTTGGCGCCCAGTGCGCCCCAGGCCATCTCGCCGATCGCGCGGAGCCCGCGGTGTCCCTCCGCGAGCGCGCTGTCCACGGCCTGCCGCCACAGGCCCATCATGGCGTCCGGGTCGAAGGCCGGGCCCGACAGGTAGGTGCGGGTGGCCGTCGTGACCACCAGCCGCCCCTCGGCACGGGCCCGGCCCGCGTCGACGCCGGCGGACGCCAGGGCGCCCATCACCCGGTCGGTGTCGGTGGTGTCCGAGAAGTACTGCACCTGCTCGCCACGCTCCAGCCCGGCGCGGACGAAGGTCACCAGGTGACCGGCCCACTCGCGGTCGTCGGAGAACACGACGCCGCTGTGCCGTCCGTGCGCGGGGGACACCGGCACGGGAACGTCGGCCGTGGAGGTCATGGCCATCTGTCCGTCCTTCTCGGAGCCCGTGTCCCGTCGCGTCGCCGGGGCGCCTGCCCCGGCAGGATAACGAAGTGCAGAGCACACCGATGCCCCGAACGGCTCCCGGTAAACAGGGCCGGACGGCCTAAATCCCCAGAGCGGTCACCGCACCGTCGACATCGGGATGGAACGTGAAGATCTGGTCCAGCCCCACCGTCTCGAACATCTGGCGCAGCTCGGTGCCCAGTCCGGCCAGCGCCAGCGGGCAGGCCGCCCGGTCGGCGCGGTGGTGGGCGGTGACCAGCACCGTGATGCCGGTGGAGTCGCAGTAGGAGAGCGCCGACAGGTCGATCACCAGGGCTTCCGTCCGGGCGAGGTCCAGGCCGTCCAGTTCGCCCAGCAGGGCTCCGGCCGTGTGGTGGTCGAGTTCGCCGGTCACCCGCAGCACGACGGCGCCCGAGGGGTGCGTGTGCCGGTCGACGGTCAGGACGGGATCGGTCGTGGTCACCGGGTCTCCTGGGGGGTGGTGCGGATCGGGTGGGGTGCAGGAGCCGACGGCCCGGGGGTGCGTCCGGGAGCGGCGACCGCCGTCCGGGCCGGATACCCGGCCCGGAATATGCCATGGGTTCGGCTTATCCTACGAAGCCGGTGGAATGTGTGTGGGGTTCCCGTGAAGACCGGCGTCGAACGTGTCGCCGCCACGGGGGACTCGGTCGAGACGAAAGGCCCGCCCATGGCACGCTCCTTCTCCGCCGGCGACACGGTGCCGGACGGGTCCGAGGTGTTCGCCGCCGACCCGGAGGTGGGGCGCGACCTCGCCGCCGTCGACTGGGCGGCGACGCCGCTCGGACCCCCGTCCGGCTGGCCGCAGAGCCTGCGCACGGCGGTCAGCATCCTGCTCTCCTCACGGTTCGCGATGTGGATGGCCTGGGGGCCGGAGCTGACGTTCTTCTGCAACGACGCGTACCGCCAGGACACACTCGGGCAGAAGTATCCGTGGGCCCTGGGCCGGCCCGCGCGCGAGGTGTGGGCGGAGGTCTGGAGCACCGCCGAATCCCGCATCGACACCGTCCTGACCAGCGGACGCGCCACCTGGGACCAGGGGCTCCAGCTGTTCCTCGAACGCTCCGGTTACCCGGAGGAGACGTACCACACCTTCTCCTACAGCCCGCTCCGCGACGAGAGCGGCGAGGCCGTCGGCATGCTCTGCGTGGTCACCGAGGAGACCGAGCGGGTCATCGGCGAACGGCGGATGGCCACCCTGCGCGACCTCGGCTCGGACCCCAGCGTGGTGCGCACCGAGCAGCAGATGCTGGACTTCGCCGCCCGCCAGCTCGGCCGCAACCCGCAGGACCTGCCGTTCACCCTCACCTACCTCTTCGACGACGACGAGACCGACGGCGACGAGACCGACGACGCCCCGGCCACCGGCCCCGGTGCCGAGCCGGCCGGCCCTGACGCCCCGCCGACCGGTCCCGGTGACGGTCCCACCGGCCCCGGCCCCGGTGCCGAGCCCGAGGGCGCCGACGCGGGGCCCGACGGCACCACCCCCGCCCCGCCCTCGGGCCGGGGCCGCCGCGGTGCCCGCCTGGTCTGCGCCAGCGGCATCGAACCCGGTCACCCCGCGGCCCCGCTCCGCCTGCCGCCCGGCGCCCTGACGCCCTGGCCCGCGGCCGGACCCGCCGACGGTCCCGTGGTCGTGGACCTCGCCGCCCTGCCCTGGCCGTCCGGCGAGGCGCCGCCGCTGCCTGCGGGCGTGTGGGAGGAGCCGCCCACCGGGGCGCTGCTGGTGCCGCTGCCCCGGCAGGGCGGCGAGCCGTACGGCTTCCTGGTGGCGGCGCTCAACCGGTACCGCCCGCTGGACGAGGACTACCGGTCCTTCCTCGACCTGGTCGCCGGGCACCTGGCCGCCGGCATCGGCAGCGCGCGCAGCTACCGGGCTCAGCAGCGGCGGGCCGAGGAGCTGGCCGAGCTGGACCGGGCGAAGACCGCGTTCTTCCACAACGTCAGCCACGAGTTCCGCACCCCGCTGACCCTGATCATGGGCCCGCTGGAGGAACTGCGCGGCCGGCTGGACGCCGCCGACCCCCGGGTGCGCGAGGAGCTGGACGTCGCCCACCGCAACGGGCTGCGGATGGGCCGGCTGGTCAACACCCTGCTGGACTTCTCGCAGATCGAGGCCGGCCGCATGCGGGCCGCCTTCGCCCCCGTCGACCTCGCCGCCACCACCGCCGACCTGGCCGGGGTCTTCCGCTCCGCCGTCGAGCGCGCCGGGCTCACCCTGGAGGTCGACTGCCCGCCGCTGGGCGAACCCGTCCACCTGGACCGTTCCATGTGGGAGAAGGTCGTCCTCAACCTCCTGGGCAACGCCCTGAAGTTCACCTTCGACGGCGGCCTCAGGGTGGCGGTGCGCCGCGACGGCGACCACGCGGTCGTCACCTTCGCCGACACCGGCGTCGGCGTCCCCGCGGCGGAGGTGTCCCGGCTGTTCGACCGCTTCCACCGGATCCGCACCAGCCGGGCCCGCTCCCACGAGGGCAGCGGCATCGGCCTGGCCCTGGTCAAGGAGCTCGTCCAGCTCCACGGCGGCACCATCACCGCCGACAGCACCGAGGGCCGCGGCACCGTCTTCACCGTCCGGCTGCGGTTCGGCACCGCGCACCTCCCCCCCGGGTCCCTCGTCCCGGCCGCCGCCGCGTCGGTCATGACGGACGCCCGCCCCTACGTGCAGGAGGCGCTCGGCGCCCTCTCCGAGGAGGCCGCGCGGACCCCCGGCCACCTGGCGGCCGAGGTCCGGGAGTCCGGCGTCACCCCCGCCCTGGCGGCCGGCCGGACGGCCGGCGCCAGAGTGCTGGTCGCCGACGACAACGCCGACCTGCGCGGATACCTCACCCGGCTGCTGACCGGCGCCGGCTACCGGGTGCGGGCCGTCGGTGACGGCGCCGCGGCCCTGGAGGCGGCCCGCGCGGCCCAGCCCGACCTGGTGGTCGGCGACGTGATGATGCCCCGCATGGACGGCCTGGCCCTGGTGGCCGCGCTGCGCGCCGACAGCCGCACCGCCGCCGTGCCGGTGCTGCTGCTGTCCGCCCGGGCCGGGCAGGAGGCCTCCATCGAGGGCCTGGAGGCGGGCGCCGACGACTACCTGGTCAAACCGTTCGCCGCCGCCGAACTGCTGGCCCGGGTGCGGGCCGCCATCGAGCTGGCGCGGATGCGCGGCCGCAACGCCCGCTGGCGGGCGGCGCTGGTCGACGCCCTGCAGGAGGCGTTCTTCGTCTGCGACGAGGACGGCACGCTGCTGGAGGCCAACTCCGCCTTCACCGAGATCCTCGGCCACGACCCCGACCGGCTGCCCGGCCCGCCCCGGCCCGGCGACGCGGCCGGCCAGGAGATGTACGACCGGTGGACGCGGGCCTTCCGCGACGCCCTCTCCGGCGGCGCCGGACGATGCGACCTGGCCGTCGAACGACCCGACGGACAGCGGATCTGGCTCGCGGTCAGCTGCAACGGCGCCCGCGACCCGGACACCGGCCGCCGGGTCGTCGTCGGCACCTTCCGCGACGTCACCGCCGAGCAGTACGCCGTCCAGCGGGACGCCACCCTGGCCGCCCTCGGCCTCAGGCTGTCCCAGGCCACCGGCCCCGAGGACGCGCTGGCCGCCGCGCTGGACGAGCTGCGCCGGGTGTGGCGGGCCGGCCAGGTCCTCGCCGTCGTCCTCGGCGACCGCCCCGAGCCGTGCGTCGCCGCGGTCGGCGAGGGGGCCGTGGACCGCTGGGCGCGGCTCCCGGAGGAGGACCGGGCCGCGCTCACCGCCCTGCGGGACCACCCGGCGCTCACCCCGGTCGCCGAGGGCGGCCGGGCCCACGTCGTGCTGGAGCACCCCGAGGGGCCGCTGGTACTGAGGGTGGACCTCGGCGCGCGGCGCCCGTTCACCCCCGAGGACCGGCTGCTGCTCTCGCTGCTCGCCGGCCGGATCGCGCAGGGCCTGACCCGCATACACCAGGCCGACCAGGACCGCCGGACCGCGCTCGCCCTGCAGCGCTCCATCCTGGGCCCCGCACGGCTGCCCCGGGGCTTCGCGGTCCGCTACGAGCCGGCCGTCCCGCCCCTGGAGGTCGGCGGCGACTGGTACGACACCATCGCCCTGCCGGACGGGCGCACCGGCATCGTCGTCGGCGACTGCGTGGGCCGCGGCCTGGAGGCCGCCACGGTCATGGGCCAGCTGCGCAGCGCCTGCCGGGCGCTGCTGCTCCAGGACGCCGGGCCCGCCCGGACCCTGGCCGCGCTGGACCACTTCGCGGCCGGCGTCCCCGGCGCGCTCTGCACCACCCTGTTCTGCGGCGTGCTCGACCCGGAGACCGGGCGGCTGGTGTACGCCGGGGCCGGACACCCGCCGGGCATCCTCGTCGGACCCGACGGCGGGACCACCCTGCTCGACCAGGGCCGCTCGCTGCCGCTGGCCGTGCGGCCCGGCGCCGAGCGCCCGGAGGCCGAGTGCGTGGTGCCCCCGCGGTCCACGCTGCTGCTCTACACCGACGGCCTGGTCGAGCGGCGCCGCCGCCCGCTGAGCGAGGGCATCCGCCTGGCGGCGGAGACGCTCGAGGAGGGGCGCGACCTGCCCGCCGACCAGCTCGCCGCGCGGGTGATGGACCGGCTCGCCCCCGAGGGCGGCTACGACGACGACGTGGCCCTGCTGCTGTACCGGCACCCCGGCCCGCTGGAGCTGACCTTCCCCGCCGAATCGGCCCAACTGGCCCCCACGCGGGGGACGTTGCGCGGATGGCTGCAGCGCTGCGGCCTGCCGCCCGGGCTCGCCCAGAAGGTGCTGGTGGCCGCGGGCGAGGCCTGCGCCAACGCGGTGGAGCACGGGCACCGGGACCACCCCGGCGGGGCGGTGCGGCTCTCCGCGGCGGCGACCGCGGACGAGATCCACCTCGTCGTCGAGGACAGCGGGCGGTGGAAGACACCGGAGCCCGGGGCGGACCCCTTCCGGGGCCGCGGGCTGGCGCTGATGCGCGCCATGATGCAGGAGGTCTCCGTCGCGCCCGGCGGGACGGGGACCACGGTTCGGATGTGGACGAGGATCGCAGGATGACGCCGCTGACCGTGACCCCCGGAACCGGGCCCGACGGGAGACCGCTGCTGACCGTGGCCGGCGAGATCGACCTCGGCAACGCCCAGGTCCTCGCCCGTGCCCTGGAGGCGACGGAGACCACCACCGGCCCGGTGGTGGTCGACCTCACCGCCGTGGAGTACCTGGACAGCGCCGGGCTGAGCGTGCTGTTCGCCCACGCGGAACGGCTCGAGATCGTGGTCCCGCCACTGCTCGAGCCGCTGCTGACCTACTCCGGCCTCACCGAACTGGCGGTGGTCCGTGCGCCGTAGGACCCCGCCCCGCGCCGCGTCACCGGAGGCAGGGGCGTCACGGGAGGGTGAGGATCTCCGCGCCCGTGTCCGTGACCACCAGCGTGTGCTCGAACTGCGCCGTGCGCAGGCGGTCCTTGGTGACGACCGTCCAGTTGTCGTCCCAGATCTCGTACTCGTGGGTGCCCAGCGTCAGCATCGGCTCGATGGTGAACGTCATGCCCGGCCGCATCACCGTCGTGGCGTACGGGCTGTCGTAGTGCGGGATCACCAGGCCGGAGTGGAACGAGGTGTTGATGCCGTGGCCGGTGAAGTCGCGGACCACCCCGTAGCCGAACCGCTTGGCGTAGGACTCGATGACCCGGCCGATCACGTTGATCTGCCGTCCGGGCCGGACCGCCTTGATCGCCCGGTTCAGCGCCTCCCGGGTGCGCTCCACCAGCAGGCGGGACTCCTCGTCGACCTCGCCCACCAGGTAGGTGGCGTTGTTGTCGCCGTGCACCCCGCCGATGTACGCCGTGACGTCCAGGTTGACGATGTCGCCGTCGCGCAGCACGGTCGAGTCCGGGATGCCGTGGCAGATGACCTCGTTGACCGAGGTGCACAGCGACTTGGGGAAGCCGCGGTAGCCCAGCGTCGACGGGTAGGCGCCGTGGTCGCACATGAACTCGTGCGCCACGCGGTCCAGTTCGTCGGTGGTCACGCCGGGGGCGATGTGCCTGGCGGCCTCCTCCATCGCCTGCGCGGCGATCCGGCCGGCCACCCGCATCGCCTCGACCGTCTCCGGGGTCTGCACCTCGGGGCCGGTGTACGGCGTCGGCGCGGGCTTGCCCACGTACTCGGGCCGCCTGATGTTTCCGGGAACGGATCGGGTGGGAGAAAGCTCCCCTGGTACGAGCAGCGACTGGGCAGACATGCCTGCGAGTCTAACCAGCGGGGCATACGGTTCCGGCCCGCGCCGGTGGCGTAGGACCGCGGAGGAGAAGGAGGCACAGCATGGCCCTGTTCAAGAAGCGCACGGTGGGCAAGCCGGGCGAGTGGTACTACTGCCTGGAGCACAAGAAGGTCGAGGAAGGCCCGGAGTGCCCGGCCAAGGACCGGTTCGGCCCGTACGCCAGCCGCGGCGACGCCCAGCACGCCATGGAGACCGCCCGGGAACGCAACCTCGAGTGGGAGAACGACCCCAAGTGGCACGACTCCCCGTCCCGCGGCGACGCCGACGACTGACCGCCCCCGGGCCGCCCGGCACAGCGCCCCCGGAGCCGCCGCGGCGGACCGGCGGGGTCACCAGCGCGGTGGGGGCGGGGCCGTCAGCTGGTCGGCGAGCCGGCCGAGGCGGTCGCGGAAGCGGCGGCGCCCGCGCGGCGCCGCCGCCGAGTTCTCCCCGGCCGCCGCGCTGACCAGGTGCTGCACGGTGTCCAGGTCCACCGGGGCCGGGGCCCCGGCGTCCACCGGGCCGAGCAGCTCGTGCGCCATCGCCGCCAGGTCCGCGTGGCCCTCGGCCTCACCCGGCGCCGGCCCGGCCAGCGCCAGCACCGTCGCCCCGGCCCGCCGGGCGTCGTGCACCCGCTCCAGCAGCTCGGCCCCCGTCGCGTCCGGGGCCACCACCAGCAGCGTCTCCCCGCGCCGCGCCGCCTCCAGCCGCCCCAGCCCCACGGCCAGGTGTGCCGGGTCCGAGGTCCGCGCGGCGTGCCGGACCAGGGTGGGGGAGAGCTCCGGTGTGCCGGACCAGGCCGCCTCGTCCACCAGGTGCGCCGCCAGGTGCCACGGCTCGTAGCCGGGCGTGCCCACCAGCAGCAGCCCCCCGCCGTGCGAGACCACCGACCCGCGCAGCACGCCCGCGAACCGGCGCGTCGCGTCCAGCCACTCGGTCCCCGCCAGGACCTCGCGCAGCAGCGCCACCCGTACCGCATCCATGCGGCGCATGCTGCCCCAAGGCGCCGGCCCGAACCCCGGCTTCGCCCCCGATTCCCCCGAAGTGACGGCCGCCGCGGCACACGCTGACGTGACCCACACCACCGCCGTGCCGGGCCCGCCCGCACGTAAAGTCAGGCGCATGACCACTACCGACAGTGCACAGACCCCTCCGCAGGACGCGGCGCGCAAGGCCCCCGCCAAGGACCCCTGGGACCTCCCCGACGTCTCCGGGATGACCGTCGGCGTCCTCGGCGGCACCGGCGACCAGGGCCAGGGCCTCGCCTACCGCCTCGCCCGCGCCGGCCAGAAGGTGATCATCGGCTCCCGTGCCGCCGACCGCGCCCAGGCGGTCGCCGAGGAGCTCGGCCACGGCGTCGAGGGCGCCGACAACGCCGAGTGCGCCCGCCGCAGCGACATCGTGATCGTCGCCGTGCCGTGGGAGGGCCACGCCAAGACCCTGGAGTCGCTGCGCGAGGACCTCACCGGCAAGCTGGTCGTCGACTGCGTCAACCCGCTCGGCTTCGACAAGAAGGGCGCCTACGCGCTCGAGGTCGAGGAGGGCAGCGCCGCCCAGCAGGCCGCCGCGCTGCTGCCGGACTCCCGCGTCACGGCCGCCTTCCACCACCTGTCCGCCGTCCTGCTGAAGGACCCGGAGATCGACGAGATCGAGACCGACGTCATGGTCCTCGGCGAGGAGCGCGACGACGTGGAGATCGTCCAGGCGCTCGCCGGCCGCATCCCCGGCATGCGCGGTGTCTTCGCCGGCCGGCTGCGCAACGCCCACCAGGTGGAGGCGCTGGTCGCCAACCTGATCTCGGTGAACCGCCGCTACAAGGCCCACGCCGGCCTGCGACTCACCGACGTCTGAGCGGAGGGGGCGCGGGGCGCGGAACGGGGCATGGTGGACACTGGAGGCACAGCAGTCCCCCGTCGAACCACGTCGCCCAGGAGCGCCCCCATGCCCCGCCTCGCTCTCTACGCCCTCGTCGTGTGCGTCCTGTCCGTGGTCGCCGCCGTCGTCTCCTTCGTCGAGGGCACGTGGGGCCTGGGCATCGTCTGGGTGCTGCTGGCCGGCCTCTCCTCGAACATGTGCTGGTACTACTACAAGCGCACCAAGGCGGAGCGCGGCCACTCGGCCTCCCGCTGACCGTCCCCCGCCGTCCCGCGGGGGACAATGGGGCCGTGCGCTACCGAGTCCTCGGCCCCACCCAGGTCACCCGCCCCGACGGCACGCCCGTGGCGGTGGGCGGGGCGCGGCTCCGCGCACTGCTCACCCTGCTCGCGCTGCGGCCCGGCCGGACGGTCCCGGCGGCCGTCCTGGTCGACGAGGTGTGGGCGGGGGAGCCCCCCGCCGACGCGGTGGGCGCGCTGCAGGCCCTGGTCGGGCGGCTGCGGCGCACCCTCGGCCCGCAGGCGGTGGCCTCCGCGGACGGCGGCTACCGGCTGGCCGCCGACCCCGACGACGTCGACCTGCACCGCTTCGAGCGGCTCACCGCCGAGGGACTGCGGGCCCTGGACGCCGGCGACCCCGGCAAGGCCGCCGACGCGCTCGACGAGGGGCTCGCCCTCTGGCGCGGCCCCGCCCTCGCCGACCTGCCCGACCCCGGAGCCGAGGCCGCCCGCCGGGAGGCCCGCCGCCTGGAGGCCCACCGGGGCCGCGCCGCCGCCGCGCTCGCCCTCGGCGAGGCCGCCGCCGTCCTCCCCGACCTCACCGCGCTCTGCGACGCCCACCCCCTCGACGAACCCCTCCAGGCCCTCCGCCTGCGCGCCCTCGCCGCCACCGGCCGCCCCGCCGAGGCCCTCGCCGGCTACGACGCGCTCCGCCGCCACCTCGCCGACACCCTCGGCACCGACCCGGGCCCGGCCCTGCGCGCCGTCCACGCCGACCTGCTGCGCGGCGACCTCGACGGCTCCGGCGCGCCCGCGCCCACCCCCGCCCCGTCCGCCCGCACCACCGGCGCCAGGCCCGGCGCCGCCACGGGCCCCGGCGCCGCCACGGGACCGGGCGACGCCCCGGCCCCGACATCACCGCCTCCCACCGCCGGGAACCTCCGCGCGCCGCTCACCTCCTTCGTCGGCCGGGACGCCGACGTCGCCGCCCTCCACCGCGACCTCGCCGGGGCGCGGCTGGTGACCCTGCTCGGGCCCGGCGGCGCGGGCAAGACCCGGCTGTCGCAGGAGGCCGCCCGCACCGTCGCCGCGGAGCTCGCGCCCGACGGCGTGTGGCTGGCCGAGCTCGCCCCCGTCGACGACCCCGCCGCCGTCCCGGAGGCCGTGCTCACCGCCGTCGGCGCCCGCGAGACCGTGCTCTACGGCGCCGGCGCGGAGGAGATACGCACCGTCGCCGACCGCAAGGACGACCCGCTGCGGCGGCTCACCGAACACTGCTCCCGCCGCCGGATGCTGCTCGTGCTGGACAACTGCGAGCACGTCATCGACGCCGCCGCCCGCCTCGCGGACGACCTCCTCGCCCGCTGCCCGCACCTGACCGTGCTGGCCACCAGCCGCGAACCCCTCGGGGTGCCGGGCGAGCTGGTGCGCCCCGTGGAGCCGCTGCCCGAGCCCCACGCGATGCGCCTGCTCGCCGACCGTGCCGCCGCCGCCCGCCCCGGCTTCCGGGTCGACGCCGACGCGGAGACGGCCGCGGCGTGCGCCGAGATCTGCCGCCGCCTCGACGGCCTGCCGCTGGCCGTCGAGCTCGCCGCCGCCCGCCTGCGGGTCCTCACCCCCCGCCAGATGGCCGACCGGCTCGACGACCGCTTCCGCCTCCTCACCGCCGGCAGCCGCACCGCCCTGCCGCGCCAGCAGACCCTGCGCGCGGTGGTGGACTGGTCCTGGGACCTGCTGGACGAGCACGAGCGGGCCGTGCTGCGCCGCCTGTCGGTCTTCGCCGGCGGGTGCGACCTGGAGGCCGCCGAGGCGGTCTGCGGCCCCGCCGCCCTGGAGGCCGTGGGCTCGCTGGTCGACAAGTCCCTCGTGGTGGCGTCCCCCTCGGACGACGGCGCCATGCGCTACCGCCTCCTGGAGACGGTCGCCGAGTACGCCCGTGAACGCCTGGAGGAGGCCGGCGAACACCGCGCCGTCACCCGCGCCCACCTCACCCACTACCGCGAACTCGCCCGCACCACCGACCCGTTGCTCCGCGGCGAGGGCCAAGTGGTCGCCGTGCGGCGGCTGGAGACCGAGTACGAGAACCTGCGCACCGCCCTGCGCACCGCCGTCGCCGAACGCGACGAGCAGGAGGCCCTGTACCTGGTCCTCTCCCTGTTCTGGTTCTGGCAGATCCGCGGACTGCGCGGCGAGGCCCGCCAGTGGAGCACGGCCGTCCTCGCCCTCGGCCCCAACCCCTTCGCCCCCGACGCGCCCGAGGCCCGCCCGCTGTGGGAGCGCTGCACCGACACGCCGCCGCCGCTCACCGGGGAAGCCCTCCAGGAGGCGCGGCGGGGCGTGCACCTGATCCACCTGGCGTGCATGGACATGCAGGGCGAGCTGGAGGCGTGGCAGGACCCCGGGGCCCAGGAGAAGCTGCGGGTCATCGCCGCCGCGTACCGGCCCGGCATGCCCCAGGTCTGCCGCAACCCCGGCACCCTGTGGTTCTTCGCGGTGCTGCTCACCGGCCAGGTCGACCGGCTCCCGGAGATCGTCGACGCCGCCGTGCGCACCACCGCCGACCGCCCGGACCACGCCTGGGAGCACGCCCTCGCCCTCCAGACCCGGGCCAACCTGATCGCCAACCGGCCCGACTGGAAGGGCGACGCCGTCGCCGACGCCGACCGGTCGCTGGAGATCTGCCGCCGCCTGGGCGACGTGTGGAGCATCGCCGAGGGCCTGTGCGCCCGGGGTGCCGCCAACGAGCGCCGCGGCCGTTTCGAGCAGGCGGCCGACGACTACCGGCAGGCCGTCGAACAGGTGGAGCTGCTCGGCGCCCAC
Source organism: Streptomyces sp. NPDC002640 (assembly GCF_053592575.1). Taxonomy (NCBI): domain Bacteria; kingdom Bacillati; phylum Actinomycetota; class Actinomycetes; order Kitasatosporales; family Streptomycetaceae; genus Streptomyces; species Streptomyces sp. NPDC002640. The sequence goes on from NZ_JBSFVZ010000011.1 coordinate 96,871, forward strand.
GCCCAGCGGGAGGTGCTGCGGGCCCGGCTCGGCGCCGTCCTGCTGGAGACGGACCGTCCCGAACGCGGTGAACGGCTGCTGCGCGAGGTCATCGCCACCCAGGAGTCCGGCAGCCAGGAGGCGGGCCCCGCCGCCCGGATCATCCTGTCGAGCTGGCTCGGCGTCACCGGCCGCGTCGCCGAGGCCCGCCGGTACCTGCGGGAGGTCCGCGAGGAGTTCCCGGCGGCCCCCTTCGTCGTCTTCGACTCGTTCATCACCGGCACCGAGGCGCTGCTCGACGTGATGGACGACAGGCCCGCCGAGGCCCTGGAGCGGGTCCGCGGCGCGCTGGCCGGCGCGGGCGAGGTGCTCTCCCGGACGATCGCTCCGCACATGCGTTCCTTCCTGCTGACTGTGGCGGCCGTGACCCTCGCCTCCGCGGACGGCGGACGCCGTGCCGCCGACGGCGCCCGCTGCTTCGGCGCGGCCGTCGCCGCCCTGCCGGAGGACCACGTGACCGGGGTCGCCGAACGCCGGCTGGCGGACCACGCCACGGAGGCGCTGCGCGCGGCCCTCGGCGGGCCGGCGTACGCCTCCGCCTACGCCGAGGGCCGCGGCCTCTCCGAGGAGGAGGCCGCGGCCCTGGTGTGACCCGCGCGGCGACCGGGCGGGGCGCGGGTCAGTTCCGGGTGCGGAACTTGTGGATCGCGTACGGGGCCATCACCGCGGTCAGCACCGCCGTCCAGCCCAGCGTCACCCACAGGTCCCGGGCGACCTCGCCGTGGCCCACCATCAGCGCCCGCGAGGCGTCCGCCAGCGCGGACAGCGGGTTCCAGTCGGCGAAGGCCTGCAGCCAGCCCGGCATCGACGCCGTCGGGGCGAAGAGCGAGGAGCCGAACTGCAGCGGCATCATCACCAGGAAGCCCATGGCCTGCACGGACTGCGCGCTCTTCGCCGTCACGCCGATCGCGATGAACACCCACATCAGCGAGGAGGCGAACAGCATCGACAGCAGGACCGCGGCGAGCAGCCCGGGCCAGTCGGTGATGTCGAAGCCGACCAGCACCGACACCACCAGCAGCACGGTGGTCGCCAGCAGCACCCGCAGCATCTCCACCAGGATCTTGGCGAAGATGACCGAGCCGCGCCCGATGGGCAGCGACCGGAACCGGTCCATCACGCCCTTCTCGAAGTCCTGGTTGAAGCCGGTGCCGACCGACATGGACATCGACAGGCCCATCATCGCCAGCATGCCCGGCACCAGGTACTGGACGTACTCGTCCCGCCCGCCGCCCAGCGACTGGCCGATGGAGCCGCCGAAGACGTAGACGAACAGCAGGGTGAAGACGATCGGCATCAGCAGGGCGTCGAACATCGACTCCGGGTCCTGCTTGATCCACAGCAGGTTGCGGCGGACCAGTGCCCCGGTGTGGCGCAGATGCCCGCGCAGGCCGATCCGGTCGTCGGCGACGGCGGCCTTGGGGGCCGGGGTCCGGTCCGGGGCGACGGTGACGGCGCTCACGCGGCCACCTCCTCACGGTTCTCGCGGGTGTCGGCGTCGCCGGACCGGTGACCGGTCAGGGACAGGAACACCTCGTCCAGGCTGGGCAGTTCGGTGGTGACCGAGGAGACGGTGACGCCGCGCGCGGTCACCGCGGCGACCACCGCGGTGAGCTGCTCGTCGCTGAGCACCGGCACGTTCAGCACGCCGCCGTCGCGGTCCACGGTCACCTGCGCGAGGCCGGTGACGCCCAGCGCGTCCAGCGCCTCGGCCAGCGGGCCCGCCTCGGCGGGGTCGGCGGTGCGGATCCGCAGGGTGCGGCCGCCGACCTTCGCCTTCAGCTCGTCCACCCGGCCGCCCGCGACGATCCGGCCGTGGTCCATCACCGTCAGCTCGGAGGCGAGGCGTTCGGCCTCCTCCATGTACTGGGTGGTCAGCAGCACGGTCACGCCGTCGTCGGCCATCCGCTGCACCTCGTCCCACACCTCGTTGCGGGTGCGCGGGTCGAGGCCGGTGGTGGGCTCGTCCAGGAAGAGCACGGCGGGCCGGCCGATCATCGAGGCGGCCAGGTCCAGCCGCCGGCGCATGCCGCCGGAGTAGGTGGACGCCGGGCGGCGCGCGGCCTCGCTCAGCGAGAACCGCTCCAGCAGCTCGTCCGCGCGGGAGCGGGCCTCGGGGCGGGAGAGGTCCAGCAGGCGGCCGATCATGTACAGGTTCTCGCGGCCGGAGAGCTTCTCGTCCACGGAGGCGTACTGGCCGGTCAGCCCGATCACGCGGCGGACCCGGCGGGGGGCGGCCACCACGTCGAAGCCGGCCACGGTGGCCAGGCCGCGGTCGGGGCGGATCAGCGTCGAGAGGATGCGGACCAGGGTGGTCTTGCCGGCGCCGTTGGGACCGAGCACGCCGAGCACGGAGCCCTCGCGCACGTCGAGGTCGACGCCGTCGAGCGCCTTGACCTCCCCGTAGTGCTTGACCAGCCCCCGTACCGACACGGCGTTCCGCGCGCCGCCGGAGGTGTCGTCGATTCGTGTCATGGGCCGAGCCTGTCAGTCCCCGCCGACAGATCGCCGACATTTTTTCCACCCCACCCGACACCCACCGACACCCCACCGACACGCCGCGGCAGCCCACGACGCCCCCCGGGTCGGCGGCCAACCCGGCGCCCGCGGCAGCCCACGGCCCCCTCCGGCGACCCACCCGCGCCGCCGACAGCCCCCGGCGCCCGTCGGCAGCCACCGACACCTACCGGCGCCCACCGACAGCCTGTCGGCGGCCCATCTCGGCGCCCGCCGACAGCCTGACGGCGGCCCACCTCCGCGCCCGCCGACAGCCCACGTCCCCCTCCGGTGGCCCACCGGCGCCCGTCGGCAGCCACCGACACCTACCGGCGCCCACCGACAACCTGTCGGCGGCCCACCCCGGCGCCCGTCGGCGCCGCGCCGGTGCTGGGAAGGCCGACAGCCCACGGCCCCCTCCGGCAGCCCACGTCCCCCTCCGGTGGCCCACCGGCGCGCGTCGGCAGCCACCGACACCTACCGGCGCCCACCGACAACCTGTCGGCGGCCCACCCCGGCGCCCGTCGGCGCCGCGCCGGTGCTGGGAAGGCCG
>NZ_JBSFVZ010000011.1:100058-122231 GCF_053592575.1 Streptomyces sp. NPDC002640
ACAGCCCACGGCCCCCTCCGGCAGCCCACGTCCCCCTCCGGCGGCCCACCGGCGCGCGTCGGCGGCCACCGACACCTACCGGCGCCCACCGACAGCCCGACGGCGGCCACCCCGGCGCCCGGCGGCAGCCCACGGCCCCCGCCGGTGGCCCACCGGCGCCCGGCGGCAGCCCACGGCCCCCGCCGGTGGCCCACCGGCGCCCGGCGGCAGCCCACGGCCCCCGCCGGTGGCCCACCGGCGCCCGTCGGCAACCGCCTGGGCACCCACCGGCGCCGTGCCGGTGGCGGGAAGGCCGACAGCCCGCCGACGGGGGGATCGGCGGGCTGTCCTCGCAGTGGCTTCGAGGGGCGAGGTCACCGCCCGCCCCGGGGCAGGGGCGGTGCGGCGAGCCGCGCCCGTACCGGTCAGTGGACGGAGTGCTCCTCCTGCGGGAACGTTCCGCCCACGACGTCCTCGGCGTACGCCCGGGCCGCGTCGCCCATCACCCGCCGCACGTCCGCGTACTGCTTGACGAACTTCGGGACCCGCCCGGGGGTGAGGCCCATCATGTCCGTCCACACCAGCACCTGCGCGTCGCACTCCGGCCCGGCGCCGATGCCGACCGTCGGGATGTGCAGGGTGCGGCTGACCTCGGCCGCCAGCTCGCGCGGCACCAGCTCCAGCACCACCGCGAACGCGCCCGCGTCCTGCACGGCCTTCGCGTCCCGCAGCAGCTGCTGCGCGGCCTCCTCGCCGCGCCCCTGCACCCGGTAGCCCATGGCGTTGACGGACTGCGGGGTGAGGCCGATGTGGGCCATCACCGGGATGCCGGAGTCGACCAGCAGCTTGATCTGCTCGTGCGACCGCTCGCCGCCCTCCAGCTTCACGGCGGTGGCGCCGGACTCCTTGATCAGCCGCATCGACGAGCGGAGCGCCTGCACCGGGCCCTCCTGGTACGACCCGAACGGCAGGTCCGCCACGATCAGCGCACGGCTGGTGCCGCGCACCACGGCGGCGGTCAGCATGACCATCTGGTCGAGCGTGACCGGCACGGTGGTGTCGTAGCCGAGGTGGCAGTTGCCGGCGGAGTCGCCGACCAGCAGGACCGGGATCCCGGCCTCGTCGAACACGGACGCCGTCATCGCGTCGTAGGCGGTCAGCATGGGCCAGCGCTCGCCGCGCTCCTTGGCCAGGGCGATGTCGCGGACGGTCACCCGGCGGTTGCTCTTCCCGCCGTACAGGGACTTCCCGCCGCCGTCGGGGCTCTTCTGGGCAGCCTGAAGCTGCGTCATGGAACGGCTCCTTCATTGTCATCTCGAGGCGCCCTCACGGCGTCCCCGGACCATTTCCATGGTTGCACCTGACCCGCGACAGGAGAAGAGGGGGGAGCGGGATGTGCGGTTTGCGTCACGGACGGTGGTTTCGGCACCGCTGAGTTGGAACCCGTTCCTCCAGTCCGGTCGTCCCACCCCTTGTAAGGCGCGGCGTGAGGGAGGAAGCTCCCGAGCGCCCGGCGGGACGGAAACCGGACATGCCCTAGGGTCGTAGACACGCGTACGACAAGTACAGCGTGTACGACCCCCAGGTACGGACGGTGTGCACGGCAGGTGGGTGAGGCGGCGGATGACGCAGCAGGCGTTCGCGACGGAGACGGACGGCAGGGGACCGGAGTCCAGGAGGCCCGGCCGGCTGCGTCGCCTGGCCCACCGCTGGGTCTGCCGCTTCGTGGGTGAGGGCCTCGCCGGACCCGGCGTGTGGCGCCGCGGCCTGGTCCTGGCCGCCTGCTCCGTGCTGCTGGCGCTGGTGATGCGGCTGCACGCGCACGTGCCCAACGCCGTCGGCAACCTCGGCAGTCTCGCCGAGACGTTCCTGCCGTGGTTCGGGCTGCTGATCCCGGTGCTGCTGCTGGCCGCGCTGGTGCGCCGCTCGGCGACCGCGGTGATCGCCGGGCTGCTGCCCGCGTTCGTCTGGGCGGGCCTCTTCGGCGGCCTGCTGTCCGACAAGACCGACCCGACCTCCGACGGCGACCTGACCGTCGTCACCCACAACGTCAACGCCGGCAACGTCGACCCGGCCGGGACCGCCCGCGACGTGGCGGCCTCCGGGGCGGACCTGGTGGCGCTGGAGGAGCTGACCGAGTCGGCGGTCCCGGTGTACGAGAAGACGCTGGCCTCCACCTACCGCTACCACTCGGTGCAGGGCACCGTCGGCCTGTGGAGCCGGTACCCGCTCCGGGACGTCGAGCCGGTCGACATCGAGCTGGGCTGGACCCGCGCCATGCGGGCCACGGTCGAGGCCCCCTTCGGCGACGTGAAGGCGTACGTCGCCCACCTGCCCTCGGTCCGGGTGCGGCTGGACGCCGGGTTCACCGCCCGGGAACGCGACCGCAGCGCCGACGCGCTCGGCGAGGCCATCGCCCGGGAGCCGGTGGAGAAGGTCGTCCTGCTCGGCGACCTCAACGGCACCATGAACGACCGCGCCCTGCGGGCGGTGACCTCCCAGATGCGCTCCACCCAGGGCGCGGCGGGCAGCGGCTTCGGCTTCAGCTGGCCGGCCGCCTTCCCGATGGCCCGGATCGACCAGGTCATGGTCCGCGGGATCGAGCCGGTGAGCTCCTGGACGCTTCCGGAGACCGGCAGCGACCACCTGCCGGTGGCCGCGCGCATGTCCGTACGCTGACACCTGATATTCACAGTTTCGCCGGGAACGCGAAATCGGGCCTCTGGAATACTGGAGGTCAGGACTTTGTTCCGCAATGGAACAATGGAGGACGCGGCGGAACGCGCCCGCAGCCCGGACCAGCCCGAGTCGGATCCCGCCCGCAGCCCGCACACTCGACCGGCCGTGACCACCCCAGCTGAAAGGCACCCGCCCCATGCCATTGGCCCTGCTCGCCCTAGCCGTAGGCGCCTTCGGAATCGGTACGACCGAGTTCGTGATGATGGGCCTGCTGCCCCAGGTCGCCACCGACCTGGGCGTCTCCATCCCCTCCGCCGGACACCTGATATCCGCCTACGCCCTCGGCGTGGTCGTCGGCGCGCCCCTGCTCGCCGCCGTCACCGCCCGGATGGAGCGCCGCCGGGTCCTGCTCTGGCTGATGGGGCTGTTCATCGTCGGCAACGGCCTGTCCGCGCTGGCCCCCGACCACACCTGGCTGCTCGGCGCCCGCTTCCTCAGCGGCCTGCCGCACGGCGCGTTCTTCGGCGTCGGCTCGGTCGTCGCCACCACCCTGGTCGCCCCCGAGAAGCGGGCCCGGTCGGTGGCCATGATGCTCACCGGCCTGACCGTCGCCAACATCGTCGGCGTCCCGGTCGGCACGCTGCTCGGCCAGGAGCTCGGCTGGCGGGCCACCTTCGGCGCCGTCTGCCTGATCGGCGCCGCCGCGGTCGCCGCGCTGGCGCTGCTGGTGCCGCGCGAGAAGCACACGGAGCACTCGGTGCCCCCGGTGGGCCTGCGCGGGGAGGTCGCCGCGCTGAAGTCCCTCTCGGTCTGGCTGGTGCTCGCCACCACCATCGTCGGCGGCAGCGCGCTGTTCTCCGCCTTCAGCTACATCACGCCCATGCTGACCGACGCCGCCGGCTACGCCGAGGCCTCGGTGACGCTGGTGCTCGCCCTGTTCGGCGTGGGCGCCACCATCGGCAACCTGGTCGGCGGCCGCCTCGCCGACCGCTCGCCGCGCGGCACGATCTTCACCGGCCTCGGCATCATGACCGTCACGCTGCTGCTCTACCCGCTGCTGATGGAGACCAAGATCGGCGGCGCGGTCGGCGTCCTGATGCTGGGCGTCGCCGGGTTCACCCTGGGCGCGCCGCTGCAGCTGATGGTCATGACCCGGGCCGCCAGCGCGCCCTCGCTGGCCTCGTCGGCCAACCAGGCCGCCTTCAACCTCGCCAACGCCGGCGGCGCCTGGATCGGCGGCCTGGCCCTCGCGGCCGGCCTGGGCGTCACCTCGCCCGCGCCGGTGGGCGCGGTCCTGGCCGTCCTCGGCATCGGCGTGGCGGTCCTGTCGCTGCTCGCCGACCGCCGCGAACGCCGCACCGGACGCGTCGTCGCCACGCACGTGCCCGCCCCCGAGGGCGCCCCCGCGCGAGCGGAACGAACGACCTGACCAGCGGGTTACCGTTGGCGTATGCGTCTTCTGCGATCCACCGACCTGGCCCTGCGCGTCCTCATGCGCCTGGCCATGGTCGCGCGGGACGCCACGCCGACCACCCGTGAGGTCGCGGAGGCGATCGCCGTCCCGTACACCCACACCACCAAGGTGGTCGCCGAGCTCCAGCGCATGGGGCTGGTCGACGCCCGGCGCGGACGGGGCGGCGGCCTCTCTCTGACCGCGGCGGGCCGCCGGGCCTCCGTCGGCACGGTGGTCCGCGCCTTCGAGGGCGACGGCGAGGTCGTCGACTGCGAGGGCGGTGACACGCCCTGCCCGGTCCTCCCCGCCTGCCGCCTGCGCGGCGCCCTCCGCCAGGCCCAGGAGGCCTTCTACGCCTCCCTGGACCCCCTCACGGTCGAGGACATGGTCACCAGCCCGGCCGGACCGCTGCTGCTGACCCTGGGCCCGCCGCCGGCCCGGCGCTGACCGGAGTCGCCGCTTCTGCCCGGAGCCCCTGCTTCTGCCCGGCGCCTGGTTTCCGCGCGGAGCCGCCGTCCTGCCCCGGGCCGCCGCCCCGCCGTCGTACCCGGTGTGAGCCCGCGCGTCAGTGGGCGTCCGCGCCCTCGTCCGTGCGGGGGCCGCGGCGGGTGGCCACCAGCGACCAGCCGATCGAGATCGCGATGGTGGCCGCGATGACCCCGAGGGTGAGCGGGATGGGCAGCTTGCCCACCGGCGTCTCCGACAGGATGAGCTTCACGCCGGCGAAGGCGAGCAGGACTGCCAGCCCGTAGTGCAGGTACTTGAAGCGCCGCAGCAGACCGGCCAGGCAGAAGTACAGGGCGCGCAGGCCGAGGACCGCGAAGGCGTTGGCCGTCCACACCAGGAACGTGTTGGTGGTGATCGCCAGGACCGCGGCGACCGAGTCGATCGCGAAGACCAGGTCGGTCGCCTCCACGGAGATCAGCACCACGAACAGCAGCGTGGCCACCCGCCGGCCGTCCAGGCGGACGAAGAACTTGTTGCCGTGGAACGACGGATCGGTCGGCACCAGCTTCCTGACCAGCCGCACCATCGGATTGCGGTCCGGGTGGACCTCGGTGTCCTTGCCGAAGGCCATCTTCCAGCCGGTCCAGATCAGGAACGCGCCGAACACGTAGGCCGTCCAGAAGAACACCCGCAGCAGTTCCGCCCCGACGAAGATGAACACCAGCCGTGCCGCCAGCGCGCCGAAGACACCCCAGAACAGCACCTTGTGCTGGTAGGCCTCGGGGACGGAGAAGAACGAGAACACCAGCGCGAAGACGAAGACGTTGTCGATCGACAGGGCCTTCTCGATCAGGTAGCCGGCGTAGTAGGTGGAGGACACCTCCCCGCCCTGCCAGACCAGCAGGACGAGGCCGAACCCCAGGCCGATGGCGATCCACACCGCGCTCCAGACGGCCGCCTCGCGGAAGCCGATCACGTGGTCGCCGCGGTGGGCCAGCAGGTCCACGGCCAGCATCACGCCGATGCAGGCGGTGACGGCCGCCCACGCCCAGAACGGGACCGGGAACGACAGGTCGTTCATCGCGGAACGTCTCCTTCCTCGCGGCCCCGGACCGCCCTCCCCGGAGCCGGTCGCGTCCCCTCAAGCGGAAGGCCGCGAGGCGTGGGCCGCCACTCGGAGCAGGGCAAACGTGTCACCGCGGGCCGGGCGCGCCGGGCACGCCGGGCACGCCGGGCACGCCGGGGCCCGGGTCACCGGCGAAGGCGACCCGGGCCCCGGGGCACGCACGGGAGCAGGCCCTCCCGTGCGGCTCCTGTTCGGTCCTGCGCGCGTTCAGTCCTGCGCGAGCCAGAGGTCGGGCCCGAACACCTCGTAGTGGATGTCCGCCGCCGGCACCCCGAGGCCCAGCAGCTGCGCCCGCACCGCCCGCATGAACGGCAGCGGCCCGCACAGGTACGCGCGCGTCCCCGGCGCCACCGTGATCCCCCCGCTCTCCGCGAGGTCGACCAGGCCGGCGCGGGCGCCCTCCGGCGCGTCCTGCTCGTACCAGAGGTGCAGCGAGGCGTCCGCGAGCGCGGCGACCGCGGCCTCCTGGTCGGCCCGCAGCGCGTGCGTGGCCGGGGAGCGGTCCGCGTGCACCACCGTCACCGCGCCCTTGTGCCCGGTCTCCACGAGGTGGCCCAGCATCGCGGCGACCGGCGTGACGCCGATGCCCGCCGAGGCGAGCAGCAGCGGGGCGTCCGCGTCCTCGATCACCAGGTCGCCGAAGGGCGCCGACACCCGCAGCGCGTCACCCTCGCGCACCGTGGCGTGCAGGTGGTTGGAGACCTCGCCCGCCGGCGCGTCCGCGCCCTGTCCGGCCACCGCAGCCACCCGCTTCACGGTGATCTGCCGCGCCCCGGCCCCCGGCGCGGCCGAGAGGCTGTACTGGCGGATCTGGCGCGCCCCGTCCGGAAGCTCCACCTGCACCGACACGTACTGCCCGGCCCGGAACGCCGGCACCGGCCGCTCGTCGGCCGGCCGGATCCGGAAGGTGGCCACGTCCGCGGTCTCCTCGATCCGCTCCACGACCTCCCACGCGCGCCACTCGTGCGCGCCCTGCTCCTCGTAGAGCCGCTTCTCGAGGGCGATCAGCGCGTTGGCCATCAGCCAGTACACCTCGTCCCAGGCCGCCGCCACCTCGGGCGTCACGGCGTCGCCGAGCACCTCCACGATCGCCTCGAAGAGGTGCTTGTGGACGACCGCGTACTGGTCGGGCAGCACCCCCAGCGAGGCGTGCTTGTGGGCGATCCGGGAGAGCATCGCGTCCGGCCGCTCGTCCGGCCGGTCCACCAGGTGCGTGGCGAACGCGGCGATGGAGCCCGCCAGCGCCCGCTGCTGGGTCCTGGCCGCCTGGTTGCCGCGGTTGAACAGGTCGCGCAGCAGCACGGGGTGAGCCGTGAACAGGCCGTCGTAGAAGCGCGTGGTGATCTCGTCGATCGCGGCGCCGACGGCGGGAAGGGTCGCCCGCACGGTGGCGGCGGACTGCTCGGACAGCATGGAAGCCTCCTGGATGCCTCGTTCTGGCGTGCGAAACGCTAGTAAAACTTGCATCCACGATGCAAATTAACGGTGAGGGTGTGTGAGCGATCTGTAGACGCGGGCCTTCCACGGAGGGATGAGCACGCACCCACCCAGAGGACTCGCGCGGGGGAGGGGGCCGGACGTCGGGTATGGCGAGCTCCGGGGCAAGATGACAGGCTGGAGCCGAGGTGGACGCCGGGGCGCCGACCGCCCGCAACGCGGGCGAAACCCACGTGTGGTGGTATGAGGCAGGCGCGGCGGATCGACGAAGATGGGGAAGCAGCCAATGGACAAGCAGCAGGAGTTCGTGCTCCGCACGCTGGAGGAGCGCGACATCCGGTTCGTGCGCCTGTGGTTCACGGACGTACTGGGCTTCCTCAAGTCCGTCGCCGTGGCCCCGGCCGAACTGGAGCAGGCCTTCGACGAGGGCATCGGCTTCGACGGCTCCGCCATCGAGGGCTTCGCCCGGGTCTACGAGTCCGACATGATCGCCAAGCCTGACCCGTCGACCTTCCAGGTCATCCCGTGGCGCGCCGAGGCCCCGGGCACGGCCCGCATGTTCTGCGACATCCTGATGCCGGACGGCTCCCCGTCCTTCGCCGACCCGCGCTTCGTGCTCAAGCGCGCCCTGGCCAAGGCGTCCGACCAGGGGTTCACCTTCTACACCCACCCGGAGATCGAGTTCTTCCTCCTGAAGAACAAGCCGACCGACGGCACCCCGCCGACCCCGGCCGACTACTCCGGCTACTTCGACCACACCCCGCAGAACATCGGCATGGACTTCCGCCGCCAGGCGATCACCATGCTCGAGTCGATGGGCATCTCCGTCGAGTTCTCCCACCACGAGGGCGGCCCCGGCCAGCAGGAGATCGACCTCCGCTACGCCGACGCGCTCTCCACGGCGGACAACATCATGACGTTCCGCCTGGTCATGAAGCAGGTCGCCCTCGAGCAGGGCCTCCAGGCCACCTTCATGCCCAAGCCGTTCTCGGAGTTCCCCGGCTCCGGCATGCACACCCACCTCTCCCTCTTCGAGGGCGACCGCAACGCCTTCTACGAGTCCGGCGCCGAGTACCAGCTCTCCAAGGTCGGCCGCTCCTTCATCGCCGGCCTGCTGCGCCACGCCGCCGAGATCTCCGCGGTCACCAACCAGTGGGTGAACTCCTACAAGCGCATCTGGGGCGGCTCCGAGCGCACCGCCGGCGCGGGCGGCGAGGCCCCCTCCTACATCTGCTGGGGCCACAACAACCGCTCCGCCCTGGTCCGCGTCCCGATGTACAAGCCCGGCAAGACCGGCTCCGCCCGCGTCGAGGTCCGCTCCATCGACTCCGGCGCCAACCCGTACCTCACGTACGCCGTCCTCCTCGCCGCCGGCCTCCGCGGCATCGAGCAGGGCTACGAGCTCCCGCCGGGCGCCGAGGACGACGTCTGGGCCCTCTCCGACGCCGAACGCCGCGCCCTCGGCATCGAACCCCTCCCGCAGAACCTCGGCGAGGCCCTCTCCATCATGGAACGCAGCGACCTCGTCGCCGAGACGCTCGGGGAGCACGTCTTCGACTTCTTCCTCCGCAACAAGCGACAGGAGTGGATCGAGTACCGGTCCGAGGTCACGGCGTTCGAGCTGCGCAAGCACCTGCCGGTGCTGTAAGTCCAGGTCAGGCGTGGTTTCACGTGACGCAACGGTGAGGGGCGGTGGTCGATCGACCACCGCCCCTCACCGCTCCCGCCGGCCTCGCAGGAGTTCGCGGCCCATGGCCGCGTCCGGGCAGTGCTCGGCCGTCGACGCCTGACCTGGCGCTTCGGCCATCGCACTCAGGTCGTAGATTCGTCGCCGTGACAGACGACTCGGCTGCCGGCAGGACAGAACTCATTCGGCTGGCTGATGCAACGCAGAGCATCAGCATCCAACTGCGTTCGACCACGCCCAGCCACCACTCAGCAGGAGCTCTCCACTACGACGCAGACATAGTCCTGACCAGCGACTTCGTGAGCGGCAGCGCTTACCTCGGCTTCGACTCCCAGGACCTTGTGCACCTCGGCCAACTTCTGGTCCTGCTCCAGGAGTCCGACGAGGAGTTCGATCCGGACGACCCATTCATGGCCGACTGGCCCAATGAGGGCCGCACGGCCTATCTCCGCCTTATCGGCGAAGATCCGTTTGTGGTCGAAGTACACGACGGGACGGGCAGTCAGGTCGTCGTCGCCATGCGCCTTGACCTCCAGGAAGACTGGCTGACCGAAGCCGGACAACGTCTTGAGGAAGCCCGCGCTGCGCTTGGCATACCTCAGCCCTGAGACCAGCAGCACTGGGTCGGAGTCGGGAACAGACACTCCCAAGGCTATGGGCGCCGTTTGTCGACGCGCGGCTCCGGCGACTCCCGGCGGACGACGGCCGAGGCCTGAGGTGGCCTTCGTGCTCAGGACGCCGTGGGAGCGTCCGAGGGCACGGCCGTCAGGTTAGGCTCGGTCGGGCGCGTGCCCGTTCTTCCTCGCACCAGCGGCGTGCTGGTGAGCCCGGAGGACGGTGGAGTCCACCGAGACGGTCCAGCCGATGTCGGCCACAGCGTCCGCTGCAGCTGGGACGCGTTCCCAAGTATCGTCGGGGAGGCGGGACAATTATGGCGCTCTGCTTCGGGCTCGTAGTGAACTTCGGTGACGATATCGAGGCGGCACAGGCTGCTGCCCTCGTCGACCCCATTCCATGGGCGCTTCGTGCGGGGCCGCACCGCATCCCGCTTCACCGGCCGATGCTGCGGAAGGTAGGTCAGCACGTCGAACTCTCGCTTCTGCCCGTAGGGATCGGTTGGGGCTGCCCCATGGATGGCAGCATCCCTCGTATCCAGCTTGATGCGGCAGAGCTGACCGATTTGGCGCACCAGTTGTACGGGTTGCTCCGGCAGTTCCGTGGATACCTCGCTGCCAAGGTTGGTTGGGACCCGGAAGAGCTCGTGGACCATGACGAGCTCAGGTCCGAGTGGTCGGACGAGGTGAAGGCGGGCGGCCTGCACGGACTTGTGCTCTCCGACGAGCTGCACGCCGAGTTCGACCCTGACGCGGACTACGAAGTCTTCCAGCCCGGGTACCGCTGGGTCCCGTATCCCGGAGAGTAGCCGAGCAACCTCACAGCCAGGAGGTGACATTGCCAGAGTGGCGTGGCGTGCCCCAGATCTGCCGCGAAGTCATCACTGGCTGGCCGGGTTCCGCCCGAACGCAGCCCTCCCTCGGAAGGGGCGCCCACCGCGTGCTTGCGGTGATGCGGTGGTGCGCCGCGGTCAGTGGCCGGCCCTTCGAGGGGCGCCAAGGCCAAGGGCAAGCGGTGGAGCTGCCCGACCGACGAAGGACCCACTCGCTCAGGCCGATGAGTGCTTGCGGCCCGGGGGCTTGGGGGCGGAATGACTCCGAGCGACCGCTTTCCTGGGCTGCCCCTGGGCCTGCGAGGTGGGCCAAGGACGACAACCGTCGACCGTCGCCGACGGCTGCAACACAGGTCAGAGACCTGGTGGGAGTCTCCGCGGCATGTGAAACCCTCCGCGTCTGCTTCTCCGCAACAAGCGGTGAGAGGGGATGGAGTACCGGTCCGAGGCGACCGCGTTCGACCTGCGGAAGCCTCTGGCCGTGCTGCAGGGGCAGTTCGGGCATGGCTGCACGGACACCTTCTGTGTGAGGCATGGGCGCAGTCTTCATCGGTGAGATGTGGCGTACCGACCGAACGTCAGCGCAACAGAGGTTACTCTTCGCTTCGATGTCCAAGGTGGCGTCATCTGCATGCCAGCGAAGCTCCGGGAAGAGTAATGAGACTCAAGCGTTCAGACCTCGAGGTCGAAGTTCTGTACAACAGAATCACCCGAGGTGACTTGGATCTCCAGCCGGATTACCAGCGTGGCGAGGTGTGGGATTCGAATCGCCGACAGCGCCTCGTGGACACGATTCTTCGCGATTGGTACGTGCCCGCGATTCACGTTGTCGAGGACGGGGCGGGCGCCGAGTCCGTTCTTGACGGGCAGCAGCGGCTCAGGACGATTCAGGCGTTCATCGACGGTGAGTTTCGCCTCAACGGGAAGATCGACCCCTTTCGTGGCGACCTGGCGGAGTACGACGGAAAACGCTTCAAGCAGCTCCCTGAAGCATGGAGGAAGCGTTTCATGCGCTTCCAGATCACCGTCGTCACGCTCACGGATTATGATCCGGCCGAACCTGCGGAACTCTTCTTCCGACTCAATCAGCAGTACACTCTGACACCTCCTGAGAAGCGCAATGCCCTTTTCGGAGACGCACGGGATCAGGTCAAGAAGCTGGTGGCAGAGCTTTCTCCTGACCCTCTCGCGAAGGAGTTGATCGGCTTCTCCAACGGGCGGCTGGCCTATGACGACGTCCTGGCTCGAGTGTGCATCGCTTTCCAAGAAGGAAATCTTCGACGGCAGCTGAGCAACGCCTACATCGAAGATTTTTACCGGAACGGCAAGTTCAGTGATGAGGTAATGGAACGCGCGTACGCCGCCGGCCGAAAACTAGGAGAGCTCCTCGGTGGCGAGAAGGTGGTGCGCTTCAACAAGGCCACGCTGTTCTCGTGGATGGTTTTCCTCGACGCACTGAACCTGAGGTCCGTCGATGTTGAACCGGCTTTCATCAGGGACTTCGAGGCCGTGCGCGCCGGCGCTCACCCGTCCGACGGTGGCGCCAGTACGTTCCCCGGCTATCTGGCTGCCGTCGCCAAGACCTACAGTGATCGAGCCTCCTACCGAGTGCTGGATGTTACATCGGTCCTGTTGCGTGACTTTGCCCTGCATCTGGTGCACGCGGCATTGACGGGGGCCAGCAGCAGGCAAGACGACCTCTACACCTTCGTGATGTCGCTCGATCCCAATGGCGAAGTCGAAGAGGAGATGTGGGCTGCGGTCGAACGTCTGCACTGGGGGACCGAACTGTGAGGTTGCTGGATCTGGCCAAACGATGGGACAAGCTGGCGAAATCGGATGGCCCGAAGGGATTCCCTCGGGAAGTGCAATTCCCGCGAAAATTCGGAAATGACGACTCGGTCACCCTGCCTAGATCGTTGACAGTCGTTTTCGGTCTTAACGGTGCAGGAAAGACGCGTCTCCTGAGGTCAATCTCCGAGTCGCTCGACGATGCGCCCATCGTTGCGATGTACGAGCTGGTCAACTATCTCCTGCACGACTTCGGCAAGCGGCACGACATCGATGATTTGCTGGACGAACTCGACCCGCTGGAGCCTGAAAAGGTGAAGGCGTCCGAGGTGCAGGACTTGGTCCGGCGTGACTACGACGAGATGCGCTGGTACGCGGTCCAGATCCTGGACAGTCCGTTCGCGAAATTGGTTGGAGAAGACGTAGTCCCTGTCTTCGTCGTCCGTCACGAAGGGTTGGAGTACGACTTTCGCAGCATGGGCTTGGGAGAACTCAGCGTCCACCTACTCATGTGGATCCTCTCCTACAGCAAGGGGAACGACAACGTGGCGTTTCTCCTGGACGAACCCGAGGCGTTCCTGCCGGCCCCGTCACGCACTGCCCTTCTGTCTCATTTGATAGAGATCTGTCTCAGCGGTGGGAAGCCGCTTGTGATCGCATCCCACTCGCTGGAGATAATCCAGCCTGCCCTCGATGCGGATGCAGCCATCATGCTGACCACTCTCGGCGGGGAAGGCAGTATTATCGGCCCTTCCTCGGATCTGCGGGAAAGTGTAGCCGGGATGTTCGGCAAAACACCGGGTGTTGAATGGATCGTCTTCCTCGAGGACGAAGCGGCGACCATACTCATGCAGGAGATGGTCAGATCGGCGGACCCCCGCCTGTGGCAGGGCTCCCGGTTTCTGTGGTGCAAGGGGTACGGCGATCTGGAGACGGTCTGGTCCCGTCTTCCGCGGCCAGCGGTTCCGGTGGAAGGAATCCCTGGTTTCGCCTTCGTGGCGGACGGCGACAAGCGTGAGGCGGTACAGAAGAGAGTCGGGCGGACCGGAGCGCAAAGGGTATGGCCGTTCTATTGTCTTCCCGGTGATCCGGACTCTCTTATGAAGATGGCGTCGAGTAGGCAACTGGATTTTCTTGCTCGACATTTCGGGATTTCCTTGCACGAGCTTCGAGGGTTCCTTGAGTCGATGCAAGGGCGCGAAGCCCATAACTGGCTGGAAGAGGTTCTGGGGTACGTCCGACTACCACGCCAAGAGGCGCTGAAAGTGCTCGCCTCCGCTGTTGTCAGAGAGCTGCGGCAGGAGCAGCTCGAGGAGATCGTCGCTCCACTGGCAAACCGGTGAACAAGGCCACTTGGTCCGCACCTTCCGTGAAGAGCAGTGCACGATGTCGGCGACGGCGGGTGGGGTTCGGGCCGGCCGAGCGGAGGGTGTCCGACGGGACTGTCACACTCCGGCCATGGAGACGACGCTGCAGCTGACGGTCGACTGTGCCGATCCGCAGAGGATGGTGGCGTTCTGGAGCGAGGCCCTGGGGTACGTTCCCGAGCCGCCGCCGAGGGGGCATGCCACCTGGCGGGCGTACTGGACGGCGCAGGGGTTGCCCGAGGAGGAGTTACCGGAGGGCGCCGGGGACTGCCCGGAGTCGATCGTCGACCCCGCGGGGCGGGGGCCGCGCGTGTGGTTCCAGCAGGTGCCGGAGGCGAAGGCCGCCAAGAACCGCATCCACTTCGACCTGAGGGTCGGCGGCGGGCGTGACGTGCCGCTGGAGACGCGCAGGCGGCGGATCGACGCCGCGGTGGAGAGGCTGGTCGCGGCGGGCGCCGCCGTGGAGCGGGTCGTGGACGAGCCGGACGGGGGGCGGTACGCGGTGGGGATGCGGGATCCGGAGGGCAACGAGTTCGACGTCTTCTAGCGCTGCCTGTCCGCGCGCGTCCGCCGGCCCGGTTGTCACAGCCGTCCTTCATGCTGCCCGGCATGGACGAGAACGCCTTCTGGCAGCTCATCGCCGCGTGTGGCACCTCGGCCCCGGACCCCGAGGCCGACGAGCTGGCCCCTGCCCTCACCGCCCGCCTGATGCGCGGCCCGCTCCATCAGGTGATCGGCTTCGCCGAGCAGCTTTCCTGGGCCCTGTACCGGTTGGACCGCAGGGAGTACGGCGCCGACCTGTCGGGCGACCAGTTCCTGTACACCCGGGCCGCGGTCGTCGCGGCAGGCCGCGCGGAGTACGAGAGCGTGCTGCGCGACCCACAGCGGTTCGTGCCGTACGCCGACGGCCTGGTCTGGGCCGTGGCGCTGCTGTACGTCCCCGACAAGGCGTACCGGCACCTCACCGGCGAGGAATGGGACCGCGACACCCGGTACAGCTACGAGTCGTACTCCAACACCGCGGGGTGGGCGTCGCCCGGTGACGCGGCCTTCGGGGCAGCCGGGGAGCGGTTCGGGCGCGCGCCGGGGGCCACGCCGTGAGCACCGTGCTGTCCCTGCTGCTCGGCTTCGCGGCGACGGGCGAGGTCGGTGGGGTGAGGGTCGGGACGACCGCGGCTGAGGCCGATCGGGCGCTCGGTGGGATCACTGGGCAGGACCTGTGGGCATCTGGTTCTGACGGTTCCGAAGGCTCCGACGGCTTCGGCGGCTCCGTCGGGTACAAGGACGGGAGCCTTGAGCTCTGGGTCGGTGAGGACGGGACGGTGTGGCTGCTGGGGTTCGACGATCTGGACGGGGAGGGCCTGTTCCAGGCGCCGAGGTGTCTCGGGGCGGACGTCCGACAGGTGACCGCGCCGACGTACCAGGCCGTGACGGACGGACTCGACCGACTCGGCTGTGCATGGCGTCGCGACGATGCGCTGACGTTCGACGGCCAGCTCGCCGTGGTGACGGAAGCGGGGGTCTCGGCGGTCTTCGCGCGTGTTCCGTCGGGGGCCGGCGACTGGGTGCTGTCCAGCCTGTACGCGGCAGGTCCCGGGGGTACGGCACTGCCGTCGTAGACAGCCCCGGATCAGCCGTCCGCCCCCGGTGATGCTGCCAACGGTCCCTCCAGGGGCGGGAGTTGGGTGGGGCTGATCTGTTCGCCGAGGACGGTGGTCATGAAGCGGATCAGCCACCGTTGCGCGGGGGTGCGGGAGGTGTCGGGGCGGGCGTAGAGGGCGATCTCGATGGGCTCCGCGGCGAAGGGGAGGCGGACGAGGCGGATGCGGTGGGAGGCGGCGAAGATCTCCGCGACGTACTCGGGGATCACGGCGATCAGGTCGGTCTCCGCCAGCAGGTACGGGAGGATCGTGAAGCGGGTGACCTCCACCGCGACCCGGTCGAGGAGGCCGTGCGCGGCGAGGAGCTCGCGGGGCGCGGCGTGGCCGCTGGGACCGAAGACGGTCGCGTGGTGCTCGGCCGCCAGCTGTTCCAGGGTGACCTCGTCGCCCGTCACCCGGGGGTGGGACGCGGCGACCACGCCGACGTAGCGCTCCCGGAAGAGCGGCACGCGGACGGTGCGGTGGGTGGCCATCACTGGCGTGGCCACGAAGGCGTCCAACTCCCCTCGGCTGAGCTGGCGTTCGGCGTCGTCGACGTCCAGTGGCCGGACCGTGAAGGAGACGCCGGGGGCCGAGCGGCGGGCGGCGGCCGCCAGGCGGGGGAGCAGGGTCGTCTCGCCCAGGTCGGAGAGGGCGAGGGTGAAGTTGGCCGACATGGTCGCCGGGTCGAACTCGTCCGCCTGACGCGTCGCCTCGTCGATCTGGGCCAGCGCCCGCTGCAGCGGTTCGTACAGCCGCCGCGCGCCCGCCGTCGGGGTCAGGCCGCGCCCGCTGCGGCGGAACAGGTCGTCGTCGAAGTGCCGGCGCAGCTTGGCCAGGCTGTAGCTGACCGTCGGCTGCGTGACGTGCAGCGCGTCGGCTGTGGCCGTGACGCTGCCGGTCTCGTACAGCAGGACGAACAGCCGGGCCAGGTTGAGGTCGAAGTCCCGCATGCGGGCGGAGCCTACGCGTCCGGATCCGGAAGTTCCATAGACGGCATCTATGTCGGGTACGAGAAACATTTATTGGTGCCGGGTGTGAGCCGCTGCCTAGCGTGTCGGCCATCACTCGAAAGGAACGTGAAACGTCCGTGCCATCCGTACGTCATGTCTCGCACGAGTTCCTGGCCCGCCAGGGACTGACCACCGTCTTCGGCAACCCCGGCTCCAACGAGCTGCCCTTCCTCGCCGACCTTCCGGACGGCTTCCGCTACGTGCTCGGCCTGCACGAGGGCGCCGTGGTCGGCATGGCGGACGGCTACGCCCAGGCGACCGGGCGGCCGGTGCTGGTGAACCTGCACGCGGCGTCCGGTTCCGGGAACGCGATGGGCGCGCTGACCAACGCGGTGTCCTCGCGCACCCCGCTGGTGATCGTGGCCGGGCAGCAGGTGCGGCCCGCCGTCGGGCCCGAGGCGAACCTGGCCAACGTGGACGCGCCGTCCCTGATGAAGCCGCTGGTGGGCTGGGCCGCCGAGCCCGCGTGCGCGCAGGACGTGCCGCGCGCCCTCGCCCAGGCGGTCTTCGAGGCCGAGCTGCAGCGCAGGCCCACCTACCTGTCCGTGCCGTACGACGACTGGGCCGCCGACGCGGGGGAGAACGGCCCCGCCGTCCTCGACCGGTCCGTGCGGCGCGGCTCCGCGCCCGGGGCGGAGCTGGGCCGGGACCTGGTGGAGCGGGTCACGGCGGCCGAACGGCCCGTGCTGGTCCTCGGCGGCGACATCGACACGGCGGGGCTCTTCGACGACGCCGTGCGCCTCGCGGAACGGCTCGGCAGCCCCGTGTGGGCGGCCCCGTCGCAGTTCCGGCTGCCGTTCCCCAACCGCCACCCGCTCTTCCGCGGCGTGCTGCCCGCGGGCATCAAGCCCATCTCGGACGCCTTCGAGGGGCACGACCTGGTGCTGGTCCTCGGCGCGCCGGTGTTCCGGTACCACGAGTACCTGCCGGGCCGGTACCTGCCGGAGGGCACCCGGCTGCTGCAGGTCACCGAGGACGCGTCGGCCGCGGCCCGCGCGCCCATGGGGGACGCCGTGGTCGCCGACCCGGGGGCGGTCATCGGGCTGCTGCTGGAGGCCCTCGCCCAGGGCGCGGCGACGCCCGCCACCGGGGCCGCCGCCGGGACCGGTGCCAAGACCGGCGCGGTGCCCGCCGCCTCCGCCGGCGTGGAGTACCGCCCGACCCCCGCCCCCGCGACGGCCGAGGGGGACCGCCTCCACCCGGAGGAGGTGTTCGCCGCGCTGCGCGACGAGCAGCCCGCGGACACCGCGTACGTCGTGGAGTCGACGTCGACCAGCGCGGCCTGGTGGCGGCAGATGGACCTGCGCCGCCCCGGTTCCTACTACTTCCCCGCCGCCGGCGGCCTCGGCTTCGGCCTGCCCGGCGCGGTCGGCGTCGCCCTCGCCCAGCCGGACCGCCCGGTGGTCGGTGTGATCGGCGACGGCTCCGCCAACTACGGCATCACCGCCCTGTGGACCGCGGCCCAGCTCCGCCTCCCGCTGACGGTCGTCCTCCTGCGCAACGGCACCTACGGGGCGCTGCGCTGGTTCGGCGGGCTGCTCGGGGTGCCGGACGCGCCCGGCCTCGACATCCCCGGCCTGGACTTCACCCGCATCGCCGAGGGCTACGGAGTGCGGTCCCAGCACGTCACCGACGTGGCGGAACTGCGCGCCGTCCTCGCCGAGCGGCCCGACGGCCCCCGGCTCGTCCAGGTCGACACCGCCCTCACCACCCCCCACTGACCCCCCACCGACCGCTCCCCTCGCCACCCCCCGCTCCCGTCCCCCGTCCCCTCCATCCATCCCTGGGAACCGCCATGACCTCTGCGACAACGCCGTCCGGGTCGGCTCAGGCCGCCACCGGCAGACGACGCACCACCTGGACCGTGCTCCTGTGCTGGATCACCGTCATGCTCGAGGGCTACGACCTCGTCGTCCTCGGCGCGATCATCCCGACCCTGCTGAAGACCGAGCACCTGGGCATGACGGCGGTCGACGCGACCACCGTCGCCACGCTCTCGCTCGTCGGCGTGGCCATCGGCGCGGTCTCCGTCGGCCCGCTCGCCGACCGGATGGGCCGGCGCCGGCTGCTCATCGCCTCGGTGGTGGTCTTCTCGGTGTTCACCATCCTGGTGCCGCTGGCCGGCTCGGTGACCATGTTCGCCGCGCTGCGCCTGATCGCCGGTGTCGGCCTCGGCGCGTGCATGCCGGTGTCGCTGACGATGATGGCCGAGAGCATGCCGGCCAGCCGCCGCGCCCGGGCCAGCACCCTCACCATGACCGGCTACCACACCGGCGCGGTGATCACCTCGCTGCTGGCGCTGAAGTTCAGCGACGACTGGCAGATCCTCTTCTACGCGCTCGGTGTCGTCGGCCTCGTCGTCGCCGTGATCCAGTGGTTCTACCTGCCGGAGTCCGAGGCGTACGTGAAGGCCAAGGAGGGCGGCGAGGCGGAGCGGGTGCCGTTCAGCGTGCTGCTGAAGCCGACCTACCTGCGGGCGGGCATCGGCGTGTGGGTCGCGTCCTTCATGGGCCTGCTGCTCGTCTACGGCCTCAACACCTGGCTGCCGAAGCTGATGAACGACGCCGGCTACCCGGTGCCGACGGCCGTCACCCAGCTGCTGATCCTCAACCTGGGCGGTGTCGCCGGTCTGCTGGTCGGCGGGTGGGTCGCCGACCAGAAGGGCATCAAGGGCACCACGCTCGGCTGGTTCGCGGCCGCGGCGGTCATGCTGGCCTGCCTGTCCGTGAAGATGGAGAGCGACCTGCTGCTCAACGTGGTCGTCTTCTTCACCGGCGTGTTCGTGTTCTCCGCGCAGGTGCTGGTCTACGCGTACGTGACCAACTTCTACCCGGCCGCCATCCGCAGCACGGCCCTCGGCTCGGCGTCCGGCATCGGCCGCCTGGGGTCCATCGTCGGCCCGTCCATCACCGGTGCGCTGGTGACGGCCGGGATCGGGCACCCGTGGGGCTTCTACTCCTTCGCGCTGGTCGCCGTCCTCGCGGTGGTCGCGGTGCTGACGCTGCCGAAGGGGCAGGCGGAGCCGGAGGCCGACGCGACGGGCGACCAGGCCGCCGCCGCGCCGGCGGCGGGGGCGTCCGCCTGACGCCCGGCCTCTCCCCGTAGGCGGGCCGCCGTACCGCTCCGCGCGGTGCGGCGGCCCGTCGCGTATCGCGGACGTCCCGCCGCCGAGGGGGCCTCGCCGTGCTCGGCCGGGGCCCCGCGGCGGAGCGCTACGGGTGGTGCAGGCGGTGATGCAACGCGCGGACCTCGTCGACCAGTTCGGGCACCGGCCCGTCCACCACCGCGTCCGGGACGACGGCGGTGACCGGCAGGGTGGCGACCGGGGAGGCGGGCACGCCCCACTCGGTGAGCCAGCCCGACAGCTGGGCGCCGGAGGCCACGTACACGATGCGTCCGAGGCCCACCCAGCCGTGCGCGGCCGCGCACATCGGGCAGTGCTCGCCGGAGGTGTAGACGGTGGCCGCGGCGCGCTCCGCCGGGGACAGGTGCCGGGCGGCCCAGCGGGCCAGGGCGAACTCCGGGTGCTGGGTGTGGTCGCCGGAGGCCACGTGGTTGTGGTCCTCGCCCAGGACGGTGCCGTCGCCCGCCACCAGGACGGACCCGAAGGGCTCGTCGCCGGCCGCCAGCGCCTGGGCCGCCAGTTCCACACAGCGGCGCAGGTGCCGCAGATCCACGTCACTGATCACCGGCTCACCTTAACGGGTGGCCGGGAACAGGGCGTTGAGCTCGGAGTAGTCGATGGCCCGGTCGAGGGAGTCGTAGCCGCCCGTGCCGAGCAGGTCCAGGGCCGCGCGGCGGGCCGCGGCGTAGGCGGCCTGCGCGACGCCCGAGCCGAGGCTGACCCGGGCCGCGCCCAGGGCGCCCAGTTCGGCCACGGTGGGAGCGCCCGGACCGGCCATGACGTTGAGGGGGACGGTCAGGCCCGCCGCGAGCTCGGCGACGACCTCCGGGTCGGTGACGCCGGGCACGAAGACGCCGTCCGCCCCGGCGTCGACGTAGGAGCGGGCCCGGGCGAGCGTGTCCTGGAGGCGGGTGGCGGGGTCGCCCAGGCCGAACAGGTAGGTGTCGGTGCGGGCGTTGACGAACAGGTCGACGCCCGCCTTGTCCGCCGCCTCGCGCGCCGCCCCGATCCGTGCGGCGAGGGCGCCCGGCGGCCGCGTGCCGTCCTCGATGTTGACGCCGACCACGCCGGCGTCGAGGACCCGGGCGACGGTCTCGCCGACCTCGGCCGGGCTCTGCCCGTAGCCGCCCTCGATGTCGGCGGTGACCGGCACGGCGACGGTCGAGGCGATGCGGGCGAGGACGTCCAGCACCAGGTCGCGGGCGACGCTGTCCCCGTCCGCGGCGCCGAGCGCCCAGGCCACCCCCGCGCTGGTGGTGGCGATCGCCGGCGCGCCCGCCGCCTCCACGACACGGGCCCCGGCGACGTCCCAGACGTTGGCCAGGGCCAGGGGGCGGGCGGGGGTGTGGAGGGAGCGGAACAGGGCCGCGGGGGAGGGGGCGCCGTCGTGGCGGGGTGTCTCGTTCATGGGTCCAGCCAACCAGCGGGGACGGGGCGGTGTCCGGCGGAAATCCGACATGGACGGGCCCGCGCGGTGTTCGTCAGCTCGGCGACGGCGACGGGGACGGTGAGGCCGACGCCTCGACGGCTTCGAACGCGGCGCGGACGCACGCGTTGTCGAAAGCGGTCACGGCCATGCCGGTGAATGCCTGCGTCTCGTCCGCCGCCGTGCCCGGCACGCCTTCCACCAGCTCTTCGGCAGTGACGGAACCCGTCATCACGTCGATCGTCCAGTGCTGCCGCTCCAGGGACCAGGTGGAGCTGTCGTCCTCGGAGCCCCCCTTCGTCCTGCTCCAGCCGCTCTTCTCCAGGTCGGTGATCACCGTCCGCACGGCCTTCTCCTGCGGCTCCTCCGGCGTGCGGAGGCGCGTGTGCACCACGCAGTGGCTTTCGAGTTCCCCTTGCCAGAGGTCCGTGAAGCGGGCCCGGTCGAAGCCGCCGGCCCTGACGGCCCGTTGTATCTCCCGCTTCACGGAGGCACGCGTCGGCCTGGGCCCCTCGGCGGCCGATGCCGCCTTCCCCGTGCCGCCGTCGGCGCTCGGCTCCGTCCGTGCCGCGCTCCCGTCGGTGCCGCCGCCGCAGGCCGCCAGCACCGGTACGGCGACGCACGCCGCCAGAAGTCTCCCCACCCCGCGCAATGCCCCGCACTCCTCCCGCTCCGCATCGTCGGCGGAGTGTCGCACGGTCGCGGTGCGGGCGGCTCCACGGATGCTCAGGCGAAGCGCCAGCGGGTCTGGCTGAAGGGGCGCCCCTTGCCGAAGCCGAAGACGGTGCGGGGGGCGACGGCGAAGACCAGGGCCGAGCCCGGGCTGTGGTGGAAGTGGCCGTCGCGGACCTCGAAGTGCCAGAAGTCGCCGTACTTGCGTTCCCAGGCGGCGGCGAGGTCCCGCAGGCGGGCGTCGTCGGAGACCCGCACCGCCTCGCCCTCGACGACCAGGTCGTAGCCGGTGTCCCACAGGTTGGTCCCCGTGGTGAGGGTGACGTGCGGGTTGGCGGCCAGGTTGCGGGCCTTGCGCTCGTCGGGCCCGGTGCAGAAGTGGAGGGCGCCGTCGGCCCAGACGGCCGGCAGCGGGGTGACGTGCGGGCGGCCGTCGGGGCGGACGGTGGAGATCCAGAACAGTTCGGCCGCCGCCAGGAGGCCTTCCGCCTCCGGCCACTCAGGCGGGAGGGCGTCCGGGTCGCTGTAACGGGGGTCGAGACGGGAGTCCAGGGGTTCGGCGGCCATGGCTGTCTCCGTGTGGGGGGCCCGACGAGGGACGACGACGAATGACGACGAGGTGGCGAGACCACGTGCCCAACCGTGTTCCCCGATTGCCACGGCCCCAGCCACAACCCACCGAACCCGCGGCCCCGAGCCCCCTGAGACCCGGCCCCCGGGCCCACGGGATCCGGCCCCCGGGCCCACGGGATCCGGCCCCCGGGCCCACGGGCCCGGCTCCCGAGCCCTCACGGGCCCGGCTCCCGAGCCCTCACGGGCCCGGCTCCCGAGCCCTCACGGGCCCGGCTCCCGAGCCCTCACGGGCCCGGCTCCCGAGCCCTCACG
>NZ_JBSFVZ010000011.1:122328-264338 GCF_053592575.1 Streptomyces sp. NPDC002640
ACGGGACCGGCTCCCGAGCGTCACCGGCCCCCGGCCCCAGCGCCACCGGCCTCCGAGCCTCACGGACCCCGGCCCCGAGCCGTACCGGACCCCGGCCCCGAGCCGTACCGGGCCCCGGCGCCGAGCCGCACCGGGCCCCGTGCCGGGTGCCTCCGACCCGGCTGGGGAGCCGCGCGCCCGCTGAGCGAGCCGCGTGGTCCTGGCGGAGGGGCACCGCCGGGCCCGGCCGCACTGGTCGCGTCACCTCCGCCCGCCCCCCGGTGGAGCGGGCCGCCCCGCCCCGGGGCACCGGGGGCTACGCCCGTTCCGCCTCCGCCGGGGCGGACTCCGCGTCCGGTTCGTCCGGTTCCCAGCGGAGGAGGTCGCCCGGCTGGCAGTCGAGGACCTCGCAGAGGGCGGCGAGGGTGGTGAAGCGGACCGCCTTGGCGCGGCCGTTCTTGAGCACCGCCAGGTTGGCGGGGGTGATCCCGACCCGCTCGGCCAGCTCGCCCACGGACATCTTCCGGCGGGCCAGCATCACGTCGATGTCCACCGCGATCGGCACGGTCAGATCACCTCGTCCAGCTCGGCCCGCATCCGGGACGCCTCCACGTCCCGGTCGACCGCCTGCGCGAGCAGCGTCCGCAGGACCAGCACGACGAGCGCCACGCCGAACACGGCCAGGCCCACGCCGCCGACGATCAGCACGACCCCCGGCGGGACCTGGTCCTCCTCGGGCGCGCCCGGGTTCAGCGACGCCAGCAGCACGCCGAACACCCAGATCAGCACCGCCGCGGACGCGAACGCCCCGGTGATGACGTCGACGAAGCGGAACGCGGCGTGCGAGAACACCGTCCCGCGCCGCACCATCGTCACCAGCTTCCAGACGCAGACCAGCACCACCTGCGCGGCGACCACGCCCAGGAAGACCAGGAGCACGAACGGCAGCGGCGCGACGTCCCCCGCCTCGTCACGGACGTCGAAGTAGATCAGCGGCAGCAGCACCGCCTGCACGAACAGCGACCCGGCGAGCAACACAGCGATGACGGCGCGCAACGCGAGCACGGCCAGCTTCCCCATCGCCCCTCCCTCTCTCGTTCAATCGAAGAACGATGGGAAGTTATCGAAAAACGATAGGTTTGCGCAAGCGCGAGGGAACGCCGCACCCCCCGGAGGCGAAGCCGCGGCGCTACCCCCGCCGCTTCGCCGCCTGGTCCGTGAGGACCTGGTGGAGCGGCTCCGTCGCGCGGCGGCGGTACTCCTGGACGGCCCACCCGTTGCCGTCGGGGTCGGTGAAGTACAGGAACGTCGCGCCGTCCTGGCCCTCGACGTAGGACACCGGCTCGCTGACGTCGAGGCCGCGGGCGGTGAGCTCCTCGTAGGCCCGGTGGATGTCGGCGACGCACAGCTGGAGGCCGTGGTACGTGCCGGGCGTGAGGGAGCCGGTGGGGATCTCCATGCCCTCCGCCAGGGCGACCGAGCAGCCGGAGCCGGGCGGGGTGAGCTGGACGATCCGCAGGCCGGGAGCCACCTCGCCGTCGAAGTCGACGTGGAAGCCGACCTTCTCCGCGTAGAACCGCTTGGCCCGGTCCACGTCCGAGACGGGGACCATGACCACCTCGAGCGTCATCTCCATGTTCGTCATGGATTCACCGAAACCCACCCGCACCGACCTCGCCAGCGCACGCCGCCGGGCGGGTGGGGGGCGACTAGGCTCGGCTCCGGACGATCACGCTGGGCCGGGTCGGCCACAGGCATCACGACGGAGGAGAGGGCGGCGCGGATGGCGACTCCGGGGCGGCGGAGCAGCACGTTCAGCCAGCTGCTGCGGCACGGGTTCACGGACCCCTCGGCCGCCGGCAAGCTGCTGGAGGCCCCCGAGCTGAGCGGTGTCCGCGGCGATCCCCTGCTGCTGGAGGCGCTCGGCGCCACCGCCGACCCGGACCTCGCGCTGAAGGGCCTGGTGCGGCTGCTGGAGGCGCAGCCGGAGCGGACCGACCGGGTGCGGCTGCTGGACACGCTGCTGGCCGCCAAGCCGCTGCGGGACCGGCTGCTGGGGGTGCTGGGCGCCTCCGAGGCGCTCGGCGACCACCTCGCCCGGCACCCGCACGACTGGCAGGCCCTGGTCACCTACGAGCCGCGCGACCTGCACCAGGGCGTGCCGGAGTTCGAGGAGGGCCTGGCCGAGGCCCGGGACCCGGTGGAGCTGCGGGTGGCGTACCGGCGGTGCCTGCTGTCCATCGCCGCCCGGGACGTGCGCGGGACCATCGACGTCGCCGAGACGGCGGGGGAGCTCGCCGACCTGGCCACCGCCACCCTGCGCGCCGCGCTCGCCCTCGCCGAGGCGGCCGCGCCCGAGGACGCCGGACTGTGCCGGCTCGCCGTGATCGCGATGGGCAAGTGCGGAGGGCACGAACTCAACTACGTCTCCGACGTGGACGTGATCTTCGTGGCCGAGCCCGAGCGGGACGCCGACGAGCGCCAGGCGCTGCAGGCGGCCACCCGGCTGGCCTCGCACCTGATGCGGATCTGCTCGGAGACCACCGTCGAGGGGTCGATCTGGCCGGTCGACGCCAACCTCCGCCCCGAAGGGCGCAACGGGCCCCTGGTGCGGACCCTGAACAGCCACGTTGCGTACTACCAGCGCTGGGCGAAGACCTGGGAGTTCCAGGCCCTGCTCAAGGCGCGGCCGGTGGCCGGCGACCGGGAACTGGGCGCGGCCTACATGGCGGCGCTGCAGCCCATGGTGTGGCAGGCGGCCGAGCGGGAGAACTTCGTCGCCGACGTGCAGCAGATGCGGCGCCGCGTGGTGGCCGGCATCCCGGCGGCCGAACTCGAACGGGAGCTGAAGCTCGGCCCCGGCGGCCTGCGCGACGTCGAGTTCGCCGTGCAGCTCCTGCAGCTGGTGCACGGCCGGGCCGACACCTCGCTGCGCAGCGGCACCACCCTGGACGCCCTGAAGGCGCTGGCCACCGGCGGCTACGTCGGCCGGGAGGACGCCGCGGGCCTGGACGCCGCCTACCGGTTCCTGCGCGAGACCGAGCACCGGATCCAGCTGTACCGGCTGCGCCGCACCCACCTGATGCCCGAGGACGAGGGGGACCTGCGCCGCCTCGGCCGCTCGCTGGGGCTGCGCGCCGAACCCGTCACCGAGCTGCGCAAGGAGTGGCGCAAGCACTCCTCGGTGGTGCGCAGGCTGCACGAGAAGCTGTTCTACCGGCCGCTGCTCAACGCCGTCGCCCAGCTCGCCCCCGGCGAGGCCCGGCTGCGGCCGGAGGCCGCCCGGGAACGTCTGGTGGCGCTCGGCTACGCCGACCCGGCCGCCGCGCTGCGGCACCTGGAGGCCCTGTCCGCGGGCGTCTCGCGCAAGGCGTCCATCCAGCGCACGCTGCTGCCCGTGCTGCTCGGCTGGTTCGCCGACTCCGCCGACCCGGACGCCGGGCTGCTCAACTTCCGCAAGGTGTCCGACGCGCTGGGCGCCACGCCCTGGTACCTGCGGCTGCTGCGCGACGAGGGCGCCGCGGCGGAGAACCTGGCCCGGGTGCTGTCCGCCGGACGGTTCGCCCCCGACCTCCTGCTGCGCGCCCCCGAGGCGGTCGCGCTGCTCGGCGACGGCGAGGGCGAGGGCGGACGGGGCGTCGGCGGCGGCCTGGAACCGCGGTCCCGGCAGCGGCTGGAGCAGGAGATCCTCGCCGCCGTGAACCGCGCCGGCACCGCCGAGCAGGCGGTGTACGCGGCCCGCGGCGTGCGGCGGCGGGAGCTGTTCCGGACCGCCGCGGCCGACATCGTGGGCTCCTACGGCACCGAGACCCAGCCCGCCGAGGCCGACCGGGGCGCGCTGGTCGACCGGGTCGGCGGCGCCGTCTCCGACCTGACCGCCGCCACCCTGGCGGGCACGCTGCGGGCGGTGGTCCGCGAGCGGTGGGGGGACGAACTGCCCACCCGCTTCGCGGTCATCGGCATGGGACGGTTCGGCGGGCACGAGCTGGGCTACGGCTCCGACGCGGACGTGCTCTTCGTCCACGAGCCGCGCGAGGGCGTCGACGAGGCCGAGGCCGGCCAGGCGGCGAACGCCGTGGTGTCCGAGATGCGGCGGCTGCTGCAGCTGCCGAGCACCGACCCGCCGCTGATCGTCGACGCCGACCTGCGGCCCGAGGGCCGGACCGGGCCGCTGGTGCGCACCCTCGCCTCCTACGCGGCGTACTACCGGCGCTGGGCGCTGACCTGGGAGTCGCACGCGCTGCTGCGCGCCGAGCCGGTGGCGGGCGACGAGGAACTGGGACGGCGGTTCCTGGAGCTGATCGACCCGCTGCGGTACCCCTCGGGCGGGCTCGGGGAGGACGCCGTGCGGGACGTGCGGAGGCTGAAGGCCCGCATGGAGTCCGAGCGGCTGCCGCGGGGCGCGGACCCCACCCTCCACACCAAGCTGGGCCGGGGCGGCCTCACCGACGTCGAGTGGACGGTGCAGCTCACCCAGCTGCGGCACGCCGCCGAGGTGCCCGGACTGCGGACCACGCGGACCCGCGAGGCCTTGCTGGCGGCACGCGACGCCGGGCTGATGTCCGACCGGGACGCGGCGGTGCTGGACGAGGCCTGGGTACTGGCCACCCGGGTGCGGAACGCGGTGATGCTGGTGCGCGGACGGGCCGGGGACACCTTCCCGACCGACGTGCGGGAGATGGCGGCGGTCGGCCGGTACCTGGGATACGGGCCGGGGCGGGCCGGCGACATGATCGACGCCTACCGGCGCACCACCCGGCGGGCCCGCGCCGTGGTGGAACGTCTCTTCTACGACAGCGCCGTGTGATGGCCGAGGCGGGGCCGCCCCGGCCGCCCCGGGCTCAGCGCGAGCCGCGGGGCAGGGCCGGCTCCGGCGGCAGGGCCGGTTCGGCGGGCGGCGGGTCCAGGAACGGTGGCGGCGCGGTGTGCCGCAGCGGGCCCGGCACGGAGGCCGCGCCGTACCAGGCGCGGGCCACCGTCCAGCCGAAGGCCAGGCAGAGCAGGCCGCCCACCGCGTCCAGCCAGAAGTGGTTGGCGGTGGCCACGATGACCACCAGCGTGGCCAGCGGGTACAGCAGCGCCAGCACCCGCGCCCAGGGCACCCGGGCCAGCGCGTAGATCGTCAGCCCCGACCACACCGACCACCCGATGTGCATGGACGGCATCGCCGCGTACTGGTTGGACATGTGCTTGAGGTCGCCGGAGGCCATCGACCCCCAGGTCCCGTGCACCAGCACCGTGTCGACGAACATCGAGCCGTTCATCAGCCGCGGCGGCGCCAGCGGGAACAGGTAGTAGCCCACCAGGGCCACCGCCGTGGTCGCGAACAGCACCGTGCGCGCTCCGGAGTAGAGCAGCGGACGACTACGGAACAGCCACACCAGGACACCGAGCGTGACCGCGAAGTGCAGCGTCGCGTAGTAGTAGTTCATGCCGACGATCAGCCACTCGACCGAGTTCACCGCCTGGTTGACCGTTTCCTCGACGGCTATGCCGAGACGGTTCTCCACGTCCCAGAGCCAGTCCGCGTTGCGCAGGGCCTCGGCCTTCTGCTCGGGGACGGCGTTGCGGATCAGCGAGTACGTCCAGTAACTCGCCCCGATCAGCAGGATCTCGAACCAGATCCGCGGCCGACGCGGTGTGCGCACCCGGCGCAGCAGGCCCGGCCGTCGCTCGTCCGCGCCCGCGACGGAGTCCGGAACGGCCTGCCGGGGGCGGCCTTCCAAAGCGGTCACGGTCCCTCACCCATGGCACGTCAGTCTGCCAGAAATGCCTTACTCGACCGATCATCCTCCGGAAGGATCCCGATCGCATTTCTTTCGGGGAAAACTCCGGGGAAACCAGGGGCGATCCCGGGTGGAAACCCGGCGGAACACTCAGGAGCGCTCAGGGTGTCCGGTACGTCCGTCGCGTCAGATACGTCCGTCGCGTCCGGATCCGGCCGGCGCGGAGGCCGTCGAGCCGCGGACGACCAGCTCCGGCATGAAGACGAACTCGCTCTGCGGCGCCGGCGTCCCGGCGATCTCCTCGAGCAGCGTGCGGACCGCGGCCTGGCCCATGGCCGGGACCGGCTTGCGGACGGTGGTCAGCGGAGGGTCGGTGAAGGCGATCAGGGTCGAGTCGTCGAAGCCGACCACCGAGATGTCCTCCGGCACCTCGAGCCCCAGCCCGCGGGCCGCGCGTATCGCGCCCAGCGCCATCATGTCGCTGGCGCAGACCACCGCCGTGCAGCCGCGGTCGATCAGGGCGGTGGCGGCGGCCTGGCCGCCCTCCAGGGTGTACAGCGAGTGCTCGACCAGCGAGTCGATCTCCGCGCCGCTCAGCCCCAGCCGCTCCCGCATCGCGGACGTGAAGCCCTCGATCTTGCGCTGGACCGGCACGAACCGCTGCGGGCCGAGGGCCAGACCGATCCGGGTGTGGCCGAGTGACGCCAGGTGGGTCACCGCCAGGGACGTCGCGGCCCGGTCGTCGGGGGAGATGAACGGCGCCCGCACCCGCGGGGAGAAGCCGTCCACCAGCACGAACGGGACGCCCTGGGCGCGCAGCCGCTCGTAGCGGCCCATGTCGGCGGAGGTGTCGGCGTGCAGGCCGGAGACGAAGATGATGCCGTCGACCCCGCGGTCCACCAGCATCTCGGTGAGCTCGTCCTCGGTCGAGCCGCCCGGGGTCTGGGTGGCGAGCACCGGGGTGTAGCCCTGGCGGGTCAGCGCCTGGCCGATCACCTGGGCCAGCGCCGGGAAGATCGGGTTCTCCAGCTCGGGCGTGATCAGCCCGACCAGGCCCTCGCTGCGCTGGCGCAGCCGGACGGGCCGTTCGTACCCCAGGACGTCGAGCGCGGCCAGCACGGCCTGGCGGGTGGCGGCGGCTACCCCCGGCTTCCCGTTGAGAACCCGGCTGACAGTCGCTTCGCTCACTCCCGCCTGGGCGGCGATGTCGGCAAGCCGTGCGGTCACGGGACGCGACTGTACCGGCCTCCGCGCGCGTGTTCTGTACGCGGGCTGCTGCGTCATCCGCTCCCCGTCTCCTCGTGGCCTTCCGATGATGGGCCGTCACCTACCGGCCCGCAAGAACTTGCAAAGTCTTGCACAGGCGTACGACCGGACCCCTCGGAAGTGCGACTCACGCCACAGAGGATGAATTTGAGGGGTGAATGTCCGGATTCGGGGTGGCGGTGTTCGGCCAGACCGGCCTTCCCGGAGACGGGACGGCAGCGGGAAGGACACGGTTCGGCAGCTTTTTTTCTGCAAGGTCTTTCGCTGAGGTTGCAGCGCTGTTACGTTCTCCGTCGCCCGCCGGTTGCAAGGACGCAGCCGGCCAGTGCACCGGGCATTCACCCTCAAGGAGAACTCATGCGGCGTGGCATAGCGGCCACCGCGCTGGCGGCGTCCCTCGCTCTGACGGCGACGGCGTGCGGCGGGGACAGCGACTCGAAGGCCGACGGCGGCACGGTCACCATCACGTGGTGGGACACCACCAACGCGACCAACGAGGCGCCGACCTACAAGGCCCTGGTCAAGGAGTTCGAGGCCGCCAACAAGGGCATCAAGGTCAAGTACGTCAACGTGCCCTTCGACCAGGCGCAGAACAAGTTCGACACGGCCGCCGGCGCCTCCGGCGCCCCGGACGTGCTGCGCGCCGAGGTCGGCTGGACCCCGGCCTTCGCCAAGAAGGGCTACCTCCTGCCGCTGGACGGCACCGAGGCCCTCGCGGAGCAGGACGCCTTCCAGCCGAACCTGATCAAGCAGGCCCAGTTCGAGGGCAAGACCTACGGCGTCCCGGTCGTCACGGACACCCTGGCGCTCGTCTACAACAAGAAGCTCTTCGCCGACGCCGGCATCGACAAGGCGCCGACGACCTGGGAGGAGCTGAAGAAGGCCGCCGCCACCGTCAAGGACAAGACGGGCAAGGACGGCTACTGGGGCTCGACCCAGGGCTACTACGCCATGCCGTTCCTCTACGGCGAGGGCACCGACACCGTCGACGTCGCGGGCAAGAAGCTCACCGTCGCCTCGCCCGAGGCGAAGAAGGGCCTCGAGGCCTGGCAGGGCCTGTTCGACGGCAAGGGCCTGCACAAGGCCGACGGCACCGCCGACGCCTACGCCCACATCCAGGACGCCTTCGTCAACGGCGAGGTCGCCTCGATCATCCAGGGCCCGTGGGAGATCACGAACTTCTACAAGGGTTCGGCGTTCCAGGACAAGCAGAACCTGGGCATCGCCCCGGTCCCGGCCGGCTCCGCCGGCAAGCCCGGCGCCCCCACCGGCGGCCACAACCTGTCGGTCTACGCCGGTTCGGACAAGGCGCACCAGGAAGCCGCGCTGAAGTTCGTGAAGTTCATGACCTCCGCGAAGTCGCAGGAGACCGTGGCGCTCAAGAACTCCACGCTGCCCACGCGTGACGACGCCTACACCGACAAGGTCAAGGCCGACCCGGGCATCGCCGGCTACCAGGGCGTCCTCCCAGTCGCCCAGCCGCGCCCCGAGCTGCCCGAGTACAGCTCCCTCTTCGGCAAGCTGGACGCCGAGCTGCCCGCCGTCGCCACCGGCAAGAAGTCGCTGGACGCGGGCCTGAAGGCGATCGAGACCGAGATGGCCAAGCTCCTGCCGGGGTTCGCCAAGTAGTCCCGGCAGCCTGAGACCGGGGCGGCTGCCCGGCCCGACCTGACACGGGTCCGGCGGCCGCCCCCGCCCCCTGCCCCCCCTTTGCCCCCGCTCCCGGGCGCCGGCGTCCTCGCGCCCCTCCCGCCCCCGACCGAACGGCCGACTGCGGCCTCGAAGGTGTCGTATCCATGATCGCTCGTATCCGCCACGGATGGCATCGGCACTGGTACGCCTACGCGATGATCGCGCCGGTCGTCCTGGTGCTGGGCGTGCTCGTCCTGTACCCGCTGGCCTACGGCTTCTGGCTCACCCTGACCGACGCGAACTCGCTGAACTCCGCGCGCACCATCGGCGTGAACGAGATCGAGGCGACGTACAAGTTCGTCGGGCTGGACAACTACGCGGACATCCTGTTCGGGGAGACCGCGTACGACCGGTTCTGGTCCCACTTCCTGTGGACCATCGCCTGGACCGTCATCTGCGTGACGCTGCACTACACGCTGGGCCTCGGCCTGGCGCTGCTGCTGAACCAGAAGCTGCGCGGGCGCACGTTCTACCGGCTGCTGCTGATCCTGCCGTGGGCCGTGCCCACCTTCGTGACCGTCTTCGGCTGGCGCTTCATGCTCGCCGACGAGGGCATCATCAACGCCGGCCTCGAGCTGCTGCACCTGCCGACGCCGGCCTGGCTCGAGGACAGCTTCTGGCAGCGGTTCGCCGCCATCATGGTCAACACCTGGTGCGGTGTGCCGTTCATGATGGTCTCCCTGCTGGGCGGCCTGCAGTCGATCGACGGCAACCTCTACGAGGCCGCGGAGCTCGACGGGGCGTCGCCCTGGCAGCGGTTCCGCTACGTCACCCTGCCCGGTCTGCGGTCGGTGAGCTCCACCGTCGTGCTGCTGGGCATCATCTGGACGTTCAACCAGTTCGCGGTGATCTTCCTGCTGTTCGGCACCAAGGCGCCGGACGCGCAGATCCTGGTCACCTGGGCCTACTTCCTGGGCTTCGGCCAGCAGCCGCGGGACTTCGCGCAGTCGGCCGCCTACGGCATGTTGCTGCTGGCGATCCTGGTCGTCTTCACGTCCTTCTACCGCCGCTGGCTGGCCCGCGGCGAGCAGCAGTTCTGAGGCAGGAGCCATGACTACCAACACCCTCGAGACGCCCGTCGAGGCGGCCCCCGCCGCGGCCCCCGCCCGGCGCAAGGTGCGCCGCCGCGGTGAGGCCCGCCCGCTGGTCAAGCTCGCCTCGCACGCCGTGCTGATCGTCGCCAGCCTGATCGCCGTCTTCCCGGTCGCCTGGATCTTCCTGCTCTCGCTCGGCCCGGACAAGGACGACTACCTGAGGCCCGGCGGCATCTTCGGCAAGGCGACCTTCGACAACTACGTCACGGTCCTCACCGAGACCAACTTCTTCCACTGGCTGCAGAGCTCGCTGATCGTCTCGCTCGGCACCACCGTGATCGGCGTGCTGATCGCGGCCTCCACCGGCTACGCGGTCTCCCGGATGCGCTTCCCCGGGCAGAAGAAGCTGATGTGGGTGCTGCTGTGCACCCAGATGTTCCCGATCGCCGTGCTGATCGTGCCGATGTACCAGATCCTCACGGAGCTGCGGCTGATCGACACCTACGGCGGCCTGATCCTGGTCTACTGCTCCACCGCGGTGCCCTACTCGGCGTGGCTGCTCAAGGGCTACTTCGACACCATCCCGTTCGAGATCGACGAGGCCGGCCGCGTCGACGGCCTGTCCCCGTTCGGCACGTTCGTGCGGCTGATCCTGCCGCTGGCGCGGCCGGGCCTGGCGGTGGCGGCGTTCTACAACTTCATCACCGCCTTCGGCGAGGTCGCCTTCGCCTCGACGTTCATGCTCGACGACACCAAGTACACCTTCGCGGTGGGCCTGCAGAGCTTCGTCAGCGAACACGACGCCCAGCGGCACCTGATGGCCGCCACCGCGGTCCTGGTGGCGATACCGGTCTCGGCCTTCTTCTACATGGTCCAGAAGAACCTGGTCACCGGCCTCACCGCCGGCGGCACCAAGGGCTGACCGCGGCGCCCGACGGCACCCACCTCCCCCCACCACAGCGACCCTCGGCAACAGCAAGGACGTCATGAGTCACCAGACCGCCGACTCGGTTTCTCCCACCGCCCGCCCGGCCCGCGCCTCCGCCCTTGCGGACCGCCGTGACTGGTGGCGCGACGCGGTGATCTACCAGGTCTACCCGCGCAGCTTCGCCGACAGCAACGGCGACGGCATGGGCGACCTGCCCGGCATCCGCGCCCGGCTGCCCTACCTGCGCGACCTGGGCGTGGACGCCGTGTGGCTGAGCCCCTTCTACGCGTCCCCGCAGGCCGACGCCGGCTACGACGTGGCCGACTACCGCGCCGTGGACCCGATGTTCGGCAACCTGCTGGACGCCGACGGCCTGATCCGCGACGCCCACGAACTGGGCCTGCGGATCATCGTCGACCTGGTGCCCAACCACTCCTCCGACCAGCACGAGTGGTTCAAGCGGGCCCTCGCCGACGGCCCCGGCTCGCCGCTGCGCGACCGCTACCACTTCCGCCCCGGCAAGGGCGCCGACGGTGAACTCCCGCCCAACGACTGGGAGTCCATCTTCGGCGGCCCCGCCTGGACCCGGGTCACCGAGCCCGACGGCACGCCCGGCGAGTGGTACCTGCACCTGTTCGCCCCGGAGCAGCCCGACTTCAACTGGGAGCACCCGGCGGTCAACGACGAGTTCCGCTCCATCCTCCGCTTCTGGCTGGACATGGGCGTCGACGGCTTCCGCATCGACGTCGCGCACGGCATGGTCAAGGCGCAGGGCCTCCCCGACATCGGCGGCACCGAGCAGGTCAAGCTGCTCGGCGACGGCGTCGTCCCGTTCTTCGACCAGGACGGCGTCCACGAGATCTACCGCCAGTGGCGGCACATCCTCGACGAGTACAGCGGCGACCGGATCTTCGTCGCCGAGGCGTGGACCCCGACCGTCGAGCGCACGGCCCACTACGTCCGCCCCGACGAGCTGCACCAGGCGTTCAACTTCCAGTACCTGAGCAGCCACTGGGACGCGGCCGAGCTGCGCGACATCATCGACCGCACCCTCGACGCGATGAAGCCGGTGGGCGCGCCCGCCACCTGGGTGCTGTCCAACCACGACGTCACCCGGCACTCCACCCGGTTCGGCAACCCCGCCGGCCTGGGCACCCAGATCCGCGTGGCCGGCGACCGCGAGCTCGGCCTGCGCCGCGCCCGCGCCGCCACCCTGCTGATGCTGGCCCTGCCCGGCTCCGCCTACCTGTACCAGGGCGAGGAGCTCGGCCTGCCGGACGTCGTCGACCTGCCCGACGAGGTGCGCCAGGACCCCGCCTACTTCCGCGGGGCGGGCCAGGACGGCTTCCGCGACGGCTGCCGGGTGCCGATCCCGTGGACCCGCGAGGGCTCCAGCCACGGCTTCGGCCCGGGCGGCAGCTGGCTCCCGCAGCCCGAGGGCTGGGGCGAGCTCAGCGTCGAGGCGCAGACCGGGGTCGCCGGCTCCACGCTGGAGCTGTACCGGTCCGCGCTCGCCGTGCGCCGCGCCACGCCGGACCTCGGCGCCGGCGAGGACGTCGAGTGGCTGCCGTCGCAGGAGGGCGTGCTGGCGTTCCGCCGCGGCGCGTTCGTCTGCGTCGCCAACACCACCGGCGAGGCGGTGACGTTCGCGGCGCCCGGCGCCCTGCTGATGGCCTCCGGCGACATCACCGTCACCGACGGCCAGGCCCGCGTCCCGGCCGACACCACCGCCTGGTGGACCACCGGCTGACCCACGGCCGGCACCGACCACCGGTGGACCACGGGGCGGCGTTCCGCCCGCTCGACCGTCCCGTGGCCCACCGGCTCCCCCCGGTCCACCGCACGACCGCATCACCGCACAACCGCACAACTCCCCGTGGCCTGCCGCTCGTTCGCGGCAGGCCACGGGTGAACCCAGCCCCCGCCGCGGCCATCCCCCACGCTCCGCCGGCCGCCGGCCCACCGCTCACCGGACGTCAAGGAGGACCTTCGTGGTGAGTACCAGGAGAACCGGAGCAGCACCCCTGCCCGACGGCAGAGGGAAGCCGGGCCGCCGCGGCCCCGCGGGCACCACGGCGCGGATCGCCGCCGTCACCGCCGCCGCGCTCGCCGCCACCCTGCTGCCCCCGCTCGCGGCCCAGGCCGCCGAGCCCCCGGCGCCCCCGACGGACGCGAAGCTGGCCGCCCAGCCCGCCCGTCACGACCTGACGCGCGACCAGTTCTACTTCGTCCTGCCGGATCGTTTCGCCAACGGCGACACCTCCAACGACCGCGGCGGCCTCACCGGCTCCCGCACGGCCACCGGCTTCGACCCCGCCGACAAGGGCTTCTACCAGGGCGGCGACCTCAAGGGCCTCACCCAGAAGCTGGACTACATCAAGGGCCTGGGCACCACCGCCATCTGGATGGCGCCCATCTTCAAGAACCAGCCCGTCCAGGGCACCGGCGACCAGGCCTCGGCCGGCTACCACGGCTACTGGATCACCGACTTCACCCAGGTCGACCCGCACTTCGGCACCAACGCCGACCTGGAGAAGCTGATCGACGCCGCCCACGCCAAGGGCATGAAGGTCTTCTTCGACGTCATCACCAACCACACCGCCGACGTCGTCGACTACCGGGAGAAGTCCTACTCCTACCTCTCCAAGGGCGCCTTCCCGTACCTGACGAAGGACGGGAAGCCCTTCGACGACGCCGACTACGCCGAGGGCCGCGACCGCTTCCCCGCCGTCGGCTCCGGCTCCTTCCCCCGCACCCCCGTCGTGCCGGAGGCGAAGAAGAACGTCAAGGTGCCCGCCTGGCTCAACGACCCGGCGATGTACCACAACCGCGGCGACTCCACCTACGCCGGCGAGTCCACCACCTACGGCGACTTCTCGGGCCTCGACGACCTGTGGACCGAGCGTCCCGAGGTCGTCTCCGGCATGGAGAAGATCTACCAGCGCTGGGTCAAGGACTTCGGCATCGACGGCTTCCGGATCGACACCGTGAAGCACGTCAACATGGAGTTCTGGACCCAGTGGGCCACCGCCCTCGACGCGTACGCCGCGAAGAAGGGCCGGGACGACTTCTTCATGTTCGGCGAGGTGTACTCCAGCGACACCTCCGTCACCGCCCCCTACGTCACCGAAGGCCGCCTCGACTCGACGCTCGACTTCCCCTTCCAGGAGGCCGCGCGCCAGTACGCCTCCCAGGGCGGCAGCGCCAGGAAGCTCGCCTCGGTCTACGGCGACGACTACAAGTACACGACCGACAAGGCGAACGCCTACGAGCAGGTCACCTTCCTCGGCAACCACGACATGGGGCGCTTCGGCCACTTCCTCAAGGCCGACGACTCCGGCGCCTCCGACGCCGCACTGCTGCGGAAGGCGAAGCTCGCCAACGAGCTGATGTTCCTCGGCCGCGGCAACCCGGTGATCTACTACGGCGACGAGCAGGGCTTCACCGGCAACGGCGGCGACAAGGACGCCCGCCAGACCATGTTCGCCTCGAAGACCCCCGACTACCTCGACGACGACCAGCTCGGCACCGACCGCACCCACGCCGAGGACGCCTTCGACACCGGAGCACCGCTCTACCGGCAGATCAGTGCTCTCGCCAAGCTGCGCAAGGCCCACCCGGCCCTCGCCGACGGCGTGCAGACCGAGCGCTACGCGGCCGACGGGGCCGGCGTCTACGCCGTCTCCCGCACCGACGCCAGGACCGGCGTCGAGTACCTGGTCGCCTTCAACAACGCCGGTGAGGCGAAGTCCGCGACCTTCGCCACCGGCTCCGCGAACGCCTCCTTCCGCGGCATCCACGGCACCGGCGCCACCCTGACCAGCGACGCCGACCGCAAGGTGACGGTCACCGTCCCGGCCGGCTCCGCCGTCGTGTTCCAGGCCAAGGCCCCGCTGCCCAAGCCGGCCGCCGCGCCCTCCGTCACCCTCACCGCCCCGGACGCCGGCGCCACCGGCACCGTGACGGTGAACGCCGATGTCGACGGCGGTCAGCTGAACCGCGTCGTCTTCGCCGCCCAGGTCGGCAACGGCCCGTGGAAGGTCCTCGGCTCCGCCGACCACGCCCCCTACCGGGTCACCCACACCATCGGGAAGGACGTCCCCGCCGGGACCGCCCTGCGCTACAAGGCCGTCGTGGCCGACCGCGCCGGCCGCACCGCGAGCGACCTCGGCGCGAGCACCACGGGCACCCCGCCCGCGCCCGAGAAGCCCGTCGCCACCTCCCGCGACCACGTCCTCGTCCACTACCGGCGCGCCGACGGCGACTACGACGACTGGGGCCTGTACGCCTGGGGCGACCTCGCCGAGGGCGAGGCCACCGAGTGGCCCAAGAGCCACCCCTTCGTCGGCCGCGACGCCTACGGCGCCTTCGCCTGGGTCAAGCTCAAGCCCGGCGCCTCCGACGTCGGCTTCCTCGTGATCGACAAGGACGGCAACAAGGACGTCGCCGCCGACCGCACCGTCGACGTCACCCGCACCGGCGAGATCTGGATCGAGCAGGGCAAGGAGGAGATCCGCACCGAGAAGCCGGCCGGCGAGTACCCGGAGCCCGACCGCTCCAAGGCCGTCCTGCACTACCACCGCGCCGACGGCGACTACGACGGCTGGGGCCTGCACGTCTGGAACGGCGCCGCCAACCCCACCGACTGGGCCCGCCCCGTGCAGCCCACCGAGGTCGACTCCTTCGGAGCCGTCTACGAGGTGCCCCTCGCCGAGGGCGCGACCAGCCTCAGCTACATCCTCCACAAGGGCGACCAGAAGGACCTGCCCACCGACCAGGCCCTCGACCTCAAGGCCAGCGGCAACGAGGTCTGGCTCCTCGCCGGCCAGGAGAAGTACCTGCTCCCGCAGCCCGCGGGCAGCGCCGGCGCCCTCGACCTGACGACCTCCAAGGCCGTCTGGATCGACCGTGACACCGTCGTCTGGGACGGCTCCCCGGCCGCCGCCTCCACCCAGCTGCTCGCCTCCCGCGACGGCTCCCTCGCGGTGAAGGACGGCGCGCTCACCGGCGACGCCACCTGGCTGCGGCTCACCCCGGGCAAGCTCACCGACGAGCAGAAGAAGGCGTTCCCGCACCTCGCCGAGGGCACCGCCTGGACCGTCGACCCGCGCGACGCCGACCGCGTGCGCACCGCCCTGCGCGGCCAGGTCGCCGCCACCCAGCACGCCGCCAACGGCGCCGTCCTCGCCGCCACCGGCGTGCAGA
Source organism: Streptomyces sp. NPDC002640 (assembly GCF_053592575.1). Lineage (NCBI taxonomy): Bacteria > Bacillati > Actinomycetota > Actinomycetes > Kitasatosporales > Streptomycetaceae > Streptomyces > Streptomyces sp. NPDC002640. The sequence goes on from NZ_JBSFVZ010000011.1 coordinate 138,159, forward strand.
TCGCGGGCGTCCTCGACGACCTGTACCCGAAGGCCACCCAGGCCGACCTCGGCCCGGTCTTCGAGCGCGGACGGCCCACCCTGTCCGTCTGGGCGCCCACCGCGAGCGACGTCGACCTCGAGATCGGCTCCGCCACCGTGCCCATGAGGCGCGACGCGGCCACCGGCGTCTGGTCGGTGACCGGGCCCGCCTCCTGGCGGAACAAGCCCTACCGCTACGCGGTCAAGGTCTTCGCACCCACCGAGCAGAAGACCGTCGTCAACAAGGTCACCGACCCCTACTCGGTCGCCCTGACCGCCGACTCCACCCACAGCCTGGTCGTCGACCTCGACGACCGCTCCCTCGCCCCCGCGGGCTGGTCGCAGCTGGACAAGCCCGAGGCCGTCCCGCTGCGCGACGCGCAGATCCAGGAACTGCACGTCCGGGACTTCTCCGTCGAGGACCCGACCGTGCGGGCCGCCGACCGCGGCACCTACCGGGCGTTCGGCGACACCGGAAGCGACGGCTCGAAGCACCTGAGGAAGCTGGCCGACGCGGGCACCTCCCACGTCCACCTGCTGCCCGCCTTCGACATCGCCACCATCCCCGAGCGCCGCGCCGACCAGGCGAACCCGGACTGCGACCTCGCGTCGCTGCCCGCCGACTCGCCCGCGCAGCAGGAGTGCGTCGCCGCCACCGCGGCGAAGGACGCCTACAACTGGGGCTACGACCCGTACCACTACACCGTCCCGGAGGGCTCCTACGCCTCCGACCCCGACGGCACCGAGCGCACCACCGAGTTCCGCGGCATGGTGAAGTCGCTCAACGACAGCGGCCTGCGCGTCGTCATGGACGTGGTCTACAACCACACCGCCGCCAGCGGCCAGGCGAAGACCTCCGTCCTCGACAAGGTCGTGCCCGGCTACTACCACCGGCTCCTCGCGGACGGCAGCGTGGCCACCTCCACCTGCTGCGCCAACACCGCGCCCGAGAACGCCATGATGGGCAAGCTGGTCGTCGACTCCGTGGTCACCTGGGCCAAGGAGTACAAGGTCGACGGCTTCCGCTTCGACCTGATGGGCCACCACCCCAAGGCCAACATGGTCGCCGTCCGCGAGGCGCTGGACGCCCTCACCCTCGAGAAGGACGGCGTCGACGGCAAGAACATCCTGCTGTACGGCGAGGGCTGGAACTTCGGCGAGATCGCCGACGACGCCCGGTTCACCCAGGCCACCCAGAAGCACATGGCCGGCACCGGCATCGCCACCTTCTCCGACCGGGCCCGCGACGCCGTCCGCGGCGGCGGCCCGTTCGACGAGGACCCCGGCGTCCAGGGCTTCGCCTCGGGCCTCTACACCGACCCCAACTCGTCCAACGCCAACGGCAGCGAGGCCGAGCAGAAGGCGCGGCTGCTGCACTACCAGGACCTGATCAAGGTCGGACTCAGCGGCAACCTGGCCGGGTACCGCTTCACCGACACCTCCGGCAAGGAGGTCACCGGCGCCCAGGTCGACTACAACGGCTCGCCCGCCGGCTACGCCGAGGCCCCCGGCGACGCCCTCGCCTACGCCGACGCGCACGACAACGAGTCGCTGTTCGACGCCCTCGCCTTCAAGCTGCCGGCCGGCACCCCGGCCGGCGACCGGGCCCGGATGCAGGTCCTCGCCATGGCGACCGCCGCCCTCTCCCAGGGACCGGCGCTCTCCCAGGCGGGCACCGACCTGCTGCGCTCCAAGTCGCTGGACCGCAACTCCTACGACAGCGGCGACTGGTTCAACGCCATCCACTGGAACTGCGAGGCCGGCAACGGCTTCGGGCGCGGCCTGCCCCCGGCGGCCGACAACGAGCCCAAGTGGACGTACGCCAAGCCCCTGCTGACGGACCCGTCGCTGCGGGCGGGCTGCGAGGAGATCGAGGGTGCCTCCGCCGCCTACCGCGACCTGCTGCGGATCCGCACCACGGAGAAGGCGTTCTCGCTGGACAGCACCGCGAAGGTGCAGCAGCAGCTGTCCTTCCCGCTGTCCGGCAAGGAGGAGACGCCCGGCGTGATCACCATGCGGCTCGGTGACCTCGTGGTGGTCTTCAACGCCACCCCCGAGAAGGCCGAGCAGCACGTCGGCGGCCTCGGCGACACCGCCTACCGGCTCCACCCGGAGCAGGCCCGCGGCACCGACCCGGTGGTGAGGTCCGCCGCGTACGAGGACGGCACCTTCACCGTCCCGGCCCGGACGGTGGCGGTGTTCACCGCCTCCTGACGCCCGTCCCCGACCGGCACGACGGCGGCGGCGCCCCCCACGACCCGTGGGGGGCGCCGCCGTTCGCCGTTCGCCGTTCGCCGTGCGCTGTCGGCCGTTGGCCGGCCGGGGCGCGTCAGTCGTTGACCTGGTCGCCGTAGTCGCGCTCGCACCGGTCCATCTCCGCCTGCGTCCGCGCCTGCTCCACGCACTCCTGGAGGTTCGCGAACTCGTCCGAGCCGACGATGGACGCCCCGATGACGACGATCACCAGCGAGGCGATCAGCCCGAGGCCCCCCAGCACCGCGCCCGCGATCGACAGGCCCCCGTGCGGGGCGCCGCCGCGGCGGGCCCGGCGCATGCCGAGGATGCCGAAGACCACCGCGAGCACCCCGAGCAGGATGCCGCCGAGCACCGTCCAGAAGAGGACGACCGCCAGGACGCCGAGCACCAGGGCGGGGATGGCGAGACCGTTCTTCGGCAGCGGCCGGTCGAAGGAGGACATGGAGCACACTCATCTCTGGGGAGGATCCGACAGGTATGAACTGCCGTCTTCCCCGCGAGCGTTGACGGACTCCTCCCGCTCCCCGGAGGGCCCTGCGGCACCCCTCAGGGCGCCAGCGCGACCAGCTTGCCGATCAGCTCCACGAAGGGACTGTCCTCCGGCTCCCGGGCCAGCACCGTGCGCAGCAGCGCCGCCAGCTCGGGGTCGGAGGTCGCGGCCACCGCCGCCAGGGCGGCGAAGTCGTGCACCAGCCGCACCTCCAGCTCCTCGCGGGGGATCGCCCGGTCGGCCAGCCAGAGCAGCGCCGTCGACTCGGCGTGCGAGATCCACGACCGCAGCAGCAGCTCCAGCCGCGGCGAGACCGGCGGGGCCATCTCCAGGTGCGCCAGCATCTGCTCGAAGGCCACCTGCCGCACCCCGTCGACCAGCGCGTTGGTGGTGGAGGAACCCACCGCCGGGCCACCGCGCATCAACGCCGAGAACCCCGGGCCGTGATCGTCGACGAAGGCGAAGAAGCGGCGCATCACCCGCAGCAGCCGGGCGCCCAGCGGTCCCTCGCGGGGCTCGGTGAACCGCTCGGCCAGCTCCTGGGAGGCCAGCTTCAGGGCGGCCTCGTAGAGGCTGAGCTTGCCGGGGAAGTAGTGGTACACCAGGGGGCGCGAGATGCCCGCGGCGGCGGCGATCTCGTCGATGGAGACCTCGTCGGGCGAGCGGTGGCTGAACAGCTCGAGCGCGACGTCGATCAACTGCTGCCGCCGCTCCTCGACCCCCATCCTGCGGCGTACCCCGGTTGTCATACGAACACCTTAGCGGGGGCCATGGCCGGGGTCAGGACGGTGACGGCCGCCCTCCCGGCCACCCTCCCAGCCGCCCTCCCGGCCACCCTCCCAGCCGCTCTCCCGGCCGCCCCCCGGCCGCCGCGCGTTCCGAGGCCTTTGGGCCCCCCGAGCCCTCCGAGCCCCCTGAGCCCTCCGTGACCCCCGAGCCCCCCGGGCCGCATCAGCCGAGCCCGTCGACCGTCCGGCCGTCGGAAAGGGTCGCCTCGAGGTCGGCGCGCGCCCCCTGCTCGGCCGGGGCGCTGAGGAAGCGTCCCCGCGCCTCGGCGCGGACCCCGCCGGAGGCCGTGACCGATGCCGTCTGCGGGCCGCCCGCCGCCAGCAGGTGCCAGGCGCCGCTCGACGCCTTCCACAGCACGCCCGCGACCACCTGCGGATCCCGCGCCCCGCAGTCCGTGACGTCCGTGCCCTTCGCGGTGACCGCGGCGGCCTCGACGCCCGGCGGGCGGAACTGGGCCAGCGCCTGCGTGCCCCGGCCGCGCCAGGTCTCCGAGCGCGTGCACACCCAGGCCGCCGTCCCGGTGCCGTCCGGCAGCGGCTGCTGGGCGAACCGCCAGGCGTTCACCGACCGGACGCCCTGCCCGCGCATGCCGGTCAGCGAGCAGGCCAGCGGCTGCCAGGCCTGCCGCGACTTCGGGCCGAAGTCGGCGGGGGCCGACCCCGGATCGCCCACCGTCAGAGCGGCCGGGGTGAGCTCGCCCAGGTCGGTGACCATCCGGCGGCCGCCGTCCCCGGTGAGCTCCAGGGCGTTCCACGCCGTGCAGGCGCCGGGCTGCTGCTGCACCGGGCCGGCCAGCGGCGAGGTGACCCCGTCCGGGCCGATGTCCAGCGGCTGCTTGCGCGCCCCGTCCCCGGTGCCCAGCAGGTCCCGGCCGGCCGCCCCGGTGACCCACGGAGCCAGCAGGTAACGGACGTTGCCGTCGGAGCGGCCCACCACCACCGCGCTCGCGGTGACGTCGGAGGCGCCGTCGACCCGGGCGAAGTCCAGGGCCGCGCCGGTGGTGCCGGTGGCCGGCTCCGCGTACCGGACGATCCGCAGCCCGTCGTGGAGCAGCACCACCCGGGCGCCGTCGACCTCGCCGGCGTAGAGCAGCTGCGGCGGCCCCGCGGGAGCGCCGGAGGGCGTGCCGGTGGTCGCGGAGACCTGCACCGTCCGCCCAGGACGCGCCCAGACGGCCAGCGCGCGGCGCAGCAGCCGCTCGTCATCGGCCAGCGCGCCCCGCGCGGGCCAGGCCGAGAAGTCCAGGCGGGGCGAGGTCTTCCAGGCGGCGGGGGCGGCGCGGGTGAGCTCGCCCGGGTCCAGGGCGGCCCGCGCCGCCGGGTTGCTGGCGTAGGGCGGGGCGGCCGCGCCGTCCGGCCCCCAGCCCTCCCCGGGCATCAGCACCAGGGCGGCGCAGACGGCGGCCGCCGCCGCGGCGGCCAGGGCGGCCTTGGTGTGCTGACGGCGGCGCATCAGGTCGGTCGGCCGGGCCTGGAGGGCGCAGGGGTCGAACTCGGGGGAGTCCAGCAGCGTGTACTGCACCGGCACCTTGTCCGCCTCGCGGACCGCCGTGTACGGGTTCTCCACCCCCGCCGACTCCAGGACCTCGCGGACCTCGTCGTCCGGCAGCCGCTCCAGCCCGCGCAGCACGTACGCGGCACGCCCGGCCGGGGAGAGGGCGGACAGGCGCTGCTCCAGCGCCAGCTCGCCCGCGCCGCCCGAGCGGGGGAACAGCCGCAGCCCCCAGACCTGGGGCAGCAGCGGCGGGAGCTGCGAGAGCCGGGGCAGCAGCCGCCGCCTCCCCCCGGCGTCCTGCGCGGCCCGCACGATGCGCATGCGCACCACCGCGTACCCCGGGTCGCCCTCCCGGCCCTGCGCCTGGGCGGGGATCACCGACGGCGGCGTCCTGCCCTTGGGCAGGGCGCGCTGGGTGACGGCGTGCGCGACGAGGACCCGCCGGCCGCGGTCGAGGTCGGCCGGCAGCAGCAGGTACGCGAGCCGGACCAGCCGTGGATAGTGCTCGACGAGCGCGGCCTCGGCCTGTTCGACGTCGAGGCCCCCGCCGGTGCGGTGCGGGCGGGTCTTGCGGGCGGGCGGACGGGAGGCGACATGCTGTGGCTGCACGTTCAGCAGAACGAGCGAATCGAGCGTTGGTCACCCGTTGGTGGGAGAGTCGTCCCTCACCCGTCGCGCAGCACCCGGGCGTAGGCGGCCATCGACCGCTGGTAGCGCGGCAGATGGGCGGCCATGGCCTCGAGCACCAGGGACAGGCCCTCCCGGTCCCGCCCGAGCGAGGAGAGGCAGAGCGCCAGGACGCACCGGACCGCGTCGTCCAACTTGTCGGACGGTGCGGTCAGTTCGGGTTCGAGCAGGGCGAGTCCCTCCTCGGCCCGGCCCACGTTCCGCAGCGAACTGGCGAGCTGGACGCGGGCCCGGCGGCCCTTGTAGCCGTCGAGTCCGCCGTCCAGCGCCCGCCGGTAGAGCGGAACGGCGAGATCGGAACGTCCGGTCGAGTCCCAGGCGCACGCGCGCTCGAACAGTCCGTACGGGTGGTCGTCCGGCAGCTCGTCGGCCAGGATTCCGATCGACTCCCGGAACCTCTCGGCGCCCTCGTCGGTGGGCGGGTACGCGTCGAGCCTCGCCCACGCGGCCGTGACGCGCTCGTCCCAGTCCCGCTCGTCCCAGTTCCGCTCGTCCTTCGGTGTGTCCACCGTGATCCGGTCCATGACGATCACCCTGCCATGGACCGGACCGCGGGGGGAGGCCCATCCCGGAGGATCAACCTGCCTGCGGGGGCGTGTACTTGTAGCCGACCCGGCGGACGGTCCGGATCGACTGCCGGTACTCGGCGCCCAGCTTGCGGCGGAGCCGGGCGATGTGGACGTCGACGGTGCGGCCGTCGCCGACGTGGCCGTAGCCCCAGACGGTGGCCACCAGTTGGTCCCGGGTGTGCACCCGGTGGGGGTGGGCGACCAGGTGGGCGAGGAGTTCGAACTCCAGGTAGGTGAGGTCCAGCGGCCGCCCGTCGACCTCGGCGGTCCGCCGCGGCACGTCCACCCGGATCACGTCGCCGTCCGCGGGCGCGGCCCCGGGCGGCGTGCCCGTGGCGGCCGCGTCGTGCGGGGCGGCGAACCCGGTGGCGGCCGCGTCACGCAGGAACGGCGGCTGCCGGTCGGCGGGGACCAGCACCAGGTAGCCCACCATCGGCGGCTGCCCCGGCAGCGTGGGCACCGCCTGCGGGGGAGCGGGCAGCCAGGTGGCCCCCGGCGGCAGGACCTGCTCGACGACGGCCGCGGCCGTGGAGGCGGCCGTGGCCCCCAACCCCACCGCCCGCAGACGGCGGCGTCCGGCGGGGTCGGCGAGGTGCGGGACGGACCCGTGCGCGGTGGAGGTGTGCGCGGTGGACCCGTGCGTGGTGGGGGCGTGCGGCACGGAGGCGTGCGGGGCGGGGACGTGGAGGTCGGAGGCGTGCGTGGTCGCCATGGGAATCAGCTCTTTCGCGCGGAAGGACGTCGGACGGGACGTGGATCACGCGCGGCGGCTGGGCCGACGAGGCCCAAGGGGCCTCAGGAGAAGGGGAACGTCAGCGGGCCGGCGCGCAGGTCGCGCGGCGACACACCCGGTCGAAGTCGTGGTGCTGACGCGACGGCCAGAAGGGCTCGAGGTCGAACCGACCTGTCATGCCACACCTCCGATGCCGTTGATGGGCTCCATTGAAGCAGAGTCACGCCCAAGGGGAAGGGGGCGTCCACCAGTTGGCGGGCGCCCCCTTCCCCGGGTGCTGCGCGCGGGACGTGCCTCCCGCGGCCGGGTCAGACCTGGCCGGCCTTCTCCAGGGCCTCGCAGCAGGTGTCCACGATCAGGCGGGTCACCACGTACGGGTCGACGTTGGCGTTCGGACGGCGGTCCTCGATGTAGCCCTTGCCGTCCTTCTCGACCTGCCACGGGATGCGCACCGAGGCGCCGCGGTTGGAGACGCCGTAGGAGTACTTGTCCCACGGGGCGGTCTCGTGCAGGCCGGTCAGGCGGTCGTCGATGCCGGCGCCGTAGTTCTTGACGTGGTCCAGCGGCTTGGAGCCCTCACCGAGGGACTCGCAGGCCGTGATGATGGCGTCGTAGCCCTCGCGCATGGCCTTGGTGGAGAAGTTGGTGTGCGCGCCGGCGCCGTTCCAGTCGCCCTTGACCGGCTTGGGGTCGAGGGTGGCGGCCACGCCGAAGTCCTCGGCGGTGCGGTAGAGCAGCCAGCGGGCGATCCAGAGCTGGTCCGAGACCTCGAGCGGGGAGAGCGGGCCGACCTGGAACTCCCACTGGCCCGGCATGACCTCGGCGTTGATGCCGGAGATGCCCAGACCCGCCTTCAGGCAGTTGTCCAGGTGCTTCTCGACGATCTCACGGCCGAAGATCTCGTCCGCGCCGACGCCGCAGTAGTAGCCGCCCTGCGGGGCCGGGAAGCCGCCGCGCGGGAAGCCCAGCGGGTAGCTGTCCTTGAAGAACGTGTACTCCTGCTCGATGCCGAAGATCGGCTCCTGGGCGGCGTAGCGCCCGGCGACCTCGACCAGCGCGGCACGGGTGTTGCTCGGGTGCGGCGTCAGGTCGATGTTCAGGACCTCGCAGAGCACCAGGATGTCGTCGCCGCCGCGCACCGGGTCGGGGCAGGAGAAGACCGGCTTGAGCACGCAGTCGGAGGCGTGGCCCTCGGCCTGGTTGGTGCTGGAGCCGTCGAAGCCCCAGATCGGCAGCTCGGCACCCTTGGCGTCGTCGGACAGGATCTTCGTCTTGGAACGGAGCTTGGCCGTCGGCTCGGTGCCGTCGATCCAGATGTACTCAGCCTTGAAGGTCACGGGCCACATCCTTCGGGTGGTCTCGACCGTGCGGGACGGTCAGTCGCGGGGCGAGGCGCTGCGGCATCGGTGCGCCGGTATGTCCCGCAGACTGTCAAGAGGCGATTTCCCGGCCATTGCTCTCGTGTGAACCCCGTGTTACCTACCGTCCCCGCCACCCGTACGGGTGTGTGAGGCGTCCCGGTGACGCCGCACGGGACGACGCGACGGCCCCCGTCCGGCGCGGCCCCGGCGGGGGCCGTCGGCTCGTATGCGATGGGCTTGACCCGTGCCCGGAGGGGGTAGGGCCCGTCCGTTCACCCGCCCGCGGCGGGGTCCTCGTGGGCCACCACGGTGGCGTTGACATGCTCCAGCAAGCGCTCGGTGTGCGCGGTCAGCTCCTTCTCGCCGGTCTCCGCGCCGTCGGTCCACTGTCCGCTCGCGAAGACCACGGAGCGGACGGTCATCACCCGGCGGAAGACGCCCGCGGAGCCCGGCGGCACCGGGTCCAGGCCGGAGGCCGGCGGCGGGTCGAGGGCCACCACCTGGTAGCTCACCGGGTCCATCGCGGCCATCGAGAAGACCCGGATCGCGTCCTCCTGCCGCGCGAAGCTCAGCACGGTGACCGTGACCTGCGCCTTCCCGGAGGGGTCGGTGTAGAGCGCGGCGCTCTGCCGGGCGCAGGGCCCGCCCTGGGCGATCAGGTCGGCGAGCTGCTGCGACATCCAGTTCGTGCAGTCGGTGGTGGTGGAGGCGTCGACGCGGCGGTAGGTGGTGTCCCGGGTCGTCACCGAGGTGTCGGGGAAGGCCTGCTCCGGGGTGATGACCGGCCTCCGCAGCGCCTCCGCGAGGGCGGGAGGCGCGTCGTCCGGTATCTCCACGTCCACCGGGGGAGGCGAGGTTCCGTCCGCCGGAGCGGCCGACGCCGAGGGGAGCGCGGAGACGTCGCCGGAGGCGCTGTTCCCGCCGGGCCAGAAGACCGCGCCCAGGGCCACCACCGCGGCCACCACGACGACCGCCGCCGCGACGGCGGTGCGGCGGGTGCGGCGCCGCCGCTCCTCCTCGCGCAGCCGGTGCTGCTCCGCCTGCCACGCGGCGTGCTCGGCCGCCTGCCCCTGCCAGGCCGCCGGCTGCCAGGGGTCGTAGGGCTGCGGTCCCTGGGCGGCGGGGCCGGGGCCGGCGGGGGTGTGGTGGTCACCGTGGTTCATGGGCGCGGACGGTAGCAGCGGCCACCGTCAACCCGGCCGCCGGGGCCGCCCGTTCGGAGCGAAGGGGCCGCGTGCGCCGCCCCGGCGGGGGCCGCGGTCCCGTGCGCTGCGGGGGCCTCGCGTCCGTACGCCGCTGGGGCCTGAGGCTCGTGCGCCGGCCCGCGGGGGCCGCGGTCCCGTGTGCGCCGCTGGGGGCTCAGGCCGTGTGCCGCTGGGCCCTCGCCGCCCCTGTGCCGCTGGGGTCTCGCGCCCGTGCGCTGCCGGGGCCGCGGGCCCGTGTGCCGCTGGGGGCTCGCGCCTGTGGGCCGCTGGGGCCTCGGGCCCGTGTGCGCCGCCGGGGGCTCAGGTCCCTGTGTCGCGGGGGTCTCGCGCCCGTGGGGCGCCGCTGGGCCCTCAGTGCTTCCGTGGGCCGCGCGCCAGCGCCTCCCGTACCGCCTCCTCCGACCGGGCCACCACCGCCGTGCCGTCGTCGGCGGTGACGATCGGGCGCTGGATCAGCTTCGGGTGGGAGGCCAGCGCGGTGATCCACCGGTCCCGCGCACCGGCGTCCCGCGGCCACTCCTTGAGCCCGAGCTCCTTCGCCGCGGCCTCCTGGGTCCGCGTGATCTCCCACGGCTCCAGCCCGAGCCGGTCCAGCACGGCCCGGATCTCGTCCTCGGTGGGGACGTCCTCCAGGTAGCGGCGGACGGTGTAGTCGGCGCCCTCCGCGTCGAGCACCGAGAGGGCGCTGCGGCACTTCGAGCAGGCGGGGTTGATCCAGATCTCCATGGCCTCACGATACGTCGCCGGGCCGCCCGCGGAACTCGTTTCCCCCACCCGCCACCGGGGCCCCAACACCCGTTCTGGCCAGGGACTTTGTCAGTGCCAGGCAGTAGAATGAATACATGTTCGAGGGAGTTCGGCGGGCCTTCCGCCGGCCCGTCGGGCGACCCGACCGCGACAGGAGGATTGCCTGTGCCCGCTGCCGCTTCCACCACCCGGCCCAAGGCCCGTTCCACCCGGTCCACCGCCAAGCGTCCCGTTCCGCTCGACCGTCCCTACGTGCCCGTCCAGAAGCGTCCGCTGCCCCCGGGCCGGCCGCGTGAGTGGTACGTCGACCACAACCGCCGCCTGAAGGCGATGCGGCTGGCGATCGCCCTGCTCGACCTGGGCTTCCACACCCCGCGCCAGGCCCCGGACGAGGTCGTCCACCTGGCCGCCCAGCTGATCGGCGTCCACCCGCCGTCCCCGGCCACCTGCCGCCTGGTCCGCGCGCTGCTCCAGGCACACTGACACCCCGTCCGCCCGTCCGTACGTACGCACACACGTCACGCCCCGGCCGTCCGCGGCCGGGGCGTGACGCGTCCGCTCACCGGGCGAGGTCGACGCCGGTCGCCCACGCCAGGAACGGCAGCCGGGAGCGGGGGACGCGGTGCCGGCCACGCCCGAGCAGCGCCGCCACCTCGGGGTCGCTCTTGGGCAGGCCGGGCGGGGGCTCCCACGTGGCGAGACACCGCGCCGCCCGGTTGCGCGTGGGCTCCTCCGGGTCGTCCAGCAGGTCCACCGCAGCCCGTAGCGCGGGCAGCCCGCCGTGCGCGACGAGCAGCCGGAACGCCGCCCGGCGCCGGTGCGGGGGACCGCCGGGCTCCAGCATCCGGCTCAGGGCGTCCGGGTCGAGGGCGTCGGCGTCCGGCAGGAGCGCCGCGGCGGCCTCCCGCACCACGGCGGCCGACGGGTCGTCCAGCAGCGGCAGGAGCTCCGCCCGGTCCAGTGCGTCCACGCCGCGCAGCGCGGCCACCGCCCCGGCCCGGACGGCCGGCGCCGGGTGCGCCAGCAGCGGCCGCAGCAGCAGGGCGTCCTCCCGCCCGCCGCACTCGGCGAGTCCCGCCGGCGCGCCGCGCGGGACCGCCGGGTCGGCGGGGTCCGCGCACAGGGCCCGGTAGCGGGGGAGCGGGTCGATCCCGTGCTCCCGCAGCACCCAGCGCGCGCACGCCCTGACCACGGGGGAGCGGTCGGTCAGGAAGGCCTCGGCCCGCCCGGGCCGGCCCGCGCGGCGCAGCGCGGTGACGCCGGTGGAGCGGGCGCGGGAGTTGCGGGCGGTGAGCAGCGGCTCCAGGACGGCGTCGCGGCCGGCCTCGTCCTCAGGCAACGCGGCCAGCGCCGCGTCGGCGCAGAGGTCCTGGACGACCACGTCGGGGTCGCCGGCGGCCGCGCGGGCCAGTTCGACGGCGGTGAACAGGCTCGCGGAGACGGCGAGTTCGACGGCGAAGCGCCGCACCCACCGGTTCGGGTGCCGCAGCAGCGGCCCGAGTTCGTCCGCCGAGGCGGGCCGCAGGGCGTCGCGCACCAGGCCGACCGCGGTCGCGCCCTGGGCCCGGCGCCCCAGGCGCAGCACCAGCGGCGTGAGGGCCACGGCCCGCTCGACGGTCAGCATCCCGCGCAGCAGGCCCCGGGCCCGCAGCCGGACGGGACCCGCCCAGTCCGCGCACCGGACGACCACCAGCGGCAGCACCTCGGGGCGCGCCTCGGCCTCCTTCAGCGCCTTCTCGCGGATCCGGCCGTCCCCGTGGCAGAGGGCGAAGGCGAGGGCCGGCGGGGTGTACGCGCCCTCCCGCGGCCGCAGTTCCCGCAGGGCCCGCCACCGTGCGTGGCCGGGGTTCCAGGCGGCGTCCCGGCAGGCCTCGCGGACGCCGTGGTCCAGGGCGAGCCACGCCTCGGGGTCGGCGTCCAGGCCGCCGACCACCCGCTCGACGCCTTCCCCCACGGTGAGCCGCAGGGCGCCGGCGTAGTCGTCCCAGGTCACCGGCTCACCGCACGGGCCGGAGGTCGTCGCGGGTCAGCGCGGCGGTGGAGGCGTAGCCGTCGATGGCGAGGGTGAGGTCGAGCTCGGCGAGGAGGCAGCGCAGCACGTGCTCCACGCCGGCCTGGCCGCCCACCGCGAGGCCGTAACCGTAGGGGCGGCCGATCGCCACGGCGCGGGCGCCGAGGGCCAGCGCCTTGACCACGTCGGGGCCGCTCCGGACGCCGGAGTCGAAGATCACCGGCACCTCGCCCGCCGCGTCGACCACCTCCGGCAGGCAGTCCAGGGCGGGCAGGCCGCCGTTGGCCTGACGCCCGCCGTGGTTGGAGCAGTAGATCCCGTCCACGCCGCTGTCCACGGCCCGCCGGGCGTCCTCGGGGGAGCAGATGCCCTTCAGCAGCACCGGCAGGGAGGTCAGGGAGCGCAGCCGGTCCAGGTCGTCCCAGGTCAGCCGCTGGTTGCCGAAGATCATCGCCCAGTGGCCGGTGGCCGCCTCGGGGTCCTCCTCCGGCGGCGCGGCGAGCCGGGAGCGGAACACCGGGTCGCTGAAGTAGTTGGCGAGGCACTGGCCCTTGAGCTGCGGGAAGCTGGCGATGGACAGGTCGCGCGGGCGCCAGCCCAGGGTCAGGGTGTCCAGGGTGACGACGATCGCCGAGTAACCGGCCGCCTCCGCGCGGCGGACCAGGCTCTCCGTCAGCTCGGGGTCGTTCGGCGGGTAGAGCTGGAACCACCCCGGGGTGTCGCCGAGTTCGCGCGCCACGTCCTCCAGCGGGTCCTGGGAGAGCGTGGAGGCGATCATCGGGACGCCGGTGGCGGCCGCCGCGCGGGCGGTCACCAGGTCGCCCCGGCCCTCGGCCAGGTCGCACAGACCGATCACGCCCACCGGGGCGAGCATCAGGGGCGTCGGCAGCCGTCGGCCGAACAGCTCGGTGGACAGGTCGCGTTCGGCGGCACCGGCCAGCATCCGGGGCATCAGGCCCCAGCGGTCGAAGGCCGCCACGTTGGCGTTCTGGGTGCGCTCGTCCCCGGCGCCGCCGGCCACGTAGGACCACAGCTCCGGCGGCATCACCTGCTCGGCGCGGCGCTCCAGGTCGGCGTACGCCATCGGGTGGTCGGGCATCTTCCCGGTCAACCCGTCGAGGTAGATGCCGAGTTGCCAGTCACCGTGGTTGGGCACCGAGGTCTCCTTGGACGATCAGGACGTTCAGGCGTGGCGGGCGTTGGCGAGGGCGGTGGTCATCGCGTAACCGATCGGGCCGGCCGTGTCGTACAGGGTGCAGTGGCCGACCGCGACGCCCTCCTCGCTGCTGTGCGCCGTGGCCTGGAACCCTATGGCGTCGCTGAGCGGGAGACGAGCCAGCGTCAGCGTGTAATCCGCGTTGATGAACTCCAGGTCGTCGTCGGACCGGTGGGCCATCGGACTGGCCGTGTCGGCGGCGAGGGCGACCCGGACGAACGGCGAGAGCGCCTCGCCCGCGACCAGCTCGGCCTCGTCGCGCAGCCAGGCCCGGCGTTCGGCGACGCCGTCCCAGCTCTCCACGGGCCGGTTGTCGCCGCCGAACAGCCAGAGGTTCCACGGCATGCCGTGCCGCACGGGCGCGATCTCCTCCGGGGGCGGGGCGTCCCAGTCCGGGGTCGCCGGGACGGGACCGGCGGGCTGCTCGCCCCGGCGCAGCAGCACGGCGCTCGCACGGGCGGCGACGCCGTTCGCGCCGTGGACCACCGCGTCGGCCACGCGGATGCGGCGGCCGTCGCGGATCCGTTCCGTGGTCACGCGCAGCGGGGCGAAGGGGCAGGCGCGGAAGAGGTCGACGGTGAGGCGGGCGAAGTGGAGGCCCTCCGCGCTGTGCTCGCGCTCCAGGGCGCGGGCGAGGAGCCCGCCGAGGAGACGGCCGTGCACGGCGTCGGGGGTCCACCAGCTCCGGGCGTGCTCGCCGGGGAGCAGGGTGTCCCCGTCGGCGGTGAAGAACGCGGCGGCGTCGTTCGTCGGGTCCATACGGGCGGCGCGCCCCCTCTTGTGTTCATAGGCCAACCATCTGGTCGGGGGCAGCGTAAGCCACGACCCCGCGGGGCTCCCCCGCGAGGTCCCGCGCCGGATGCGGGGCCCGTGGGCGCATCCTGCGGGCAGTCGTGCCGCCGGGGCGGCACGGGTGGGCGCAGGCGGTGGGTCCGCGCGGAACGGCTCGCCGCACCGGGGCCCGGCCGCCCCGCGGGGGCTCGCGCACGCACGCACGCGGCCCCCGCGGCGCGGGGCGCACGCCGCGGGGGCCGGGGTCGAGGCAGGGACCGCGGCTCAGAGGAGGGTGGCCACGCGGTCGCGGTACGTGCGGACCGGCGCGGCGTCCTTGTACGGCTCGAGCCGCCGCTCGAAGTCCCGCACGTACTCCACCGCCCGCACCGACCGCATCTCCGCCGCCTGCCCCGCCGCCTCCGCACCCAGCTGGCACGCCTGGTCGAGCTCGCCGAGCCCCAGCCGCGCCGACGCCAGCACCAGCCGGCAGAACAGCCGGCTCCGCGCGTACGCCGGGGCCCGCAGCTGCAGGGACCGCTCCGCGTACTGCGCCGCCGCCCGGTACTGCTGGAGGTCCCGGTGGCAGTGCCCGAACTCGTCGGCGAGCTGCGCCTCGTCGAAGAAGCGGGCCCACGGCGGGACCTCCTCCTGCGGCCGCGCCGCCTCCAGCGCCCGCTCCGCCCGCACCAGCGCCGCCGTGCAGGCCCGGACCTCGCCCAGCACCCCGTGCGCCCGCGCCTCCACCGCGTGCAGCAGCGCCTGGACCACCGGCGGCGCCGAGCCGCCGGCCCCCTGCTGCGCCACCCGCGCGAGCTGCACCGCCTCACGCCCGTGGCCCAGGTACACGGCCTGCCGGCTCATCGACACCAGCACGTACGCCCCGTACATCCGGTCGCCCGCCGCCTGGCTG
Organism: Streptomyces sp. NPDC002640; assembly: GCF_053592575.1. Lineage (NCBI taxonomy): Bacteria > Bacillati > Actinomycetota > Actinomycetes > Kitasatosporales > Streptomycetaceae > Streptomyces > Streptomyces sp. NPDC002640. The sequence goes on from NZ_JBSFVZ010000011.1 coordinate 153,421, forward strand.
AGCCGCAGCGCCTGCACGAAGTACCGCTGGGCCAGCCCGTGCGCCCCGATGTCGTACGAGGTCCACCCGGCCAGCCGCGTGAGGTCGGCCACCGCGCCGAACAGCCGCCGCCCCAGCTTCTCCCCGTAGGCGCCGCGCAGCATCGGCTCGGCCTCGTGCTCCAGGTACCGCACCAGCGCCTGCCGGGCGTGCCCGCCGCCGTAGGCGTGGTCGAGGGAGCGGAACAGCTCGCCCACCGACCGCAGCGCCGCCACGTCGCCGCCGGTGACCCGCTGGCCCGGGCCCCGCTCGGCCACCCGCTCGCCGCCGCGCCCGCCCCGCTGCCGGGGCACCGCGGCCAGGGTCCCGCCCGCCTCCCGTCCGGGACGGGCCTGCGCCGGCACCCGCACGGCGCCCGCGGGCGGCTCGCCCCGGCCGACCCGGTCGTCGGGACGGCCGATCAGCCAGTCCCGGCTGGGCACCACCAGCCCCGCCGGGGTGAAGGCGATCTTGCGGAGCTCCGCGTGGCTGCCGGAGTCCTTGCGCCACAGGCCGCCGACGATGTCCACGGCCTCCTCGGGCGTCGCCGCGAACTCCAGCCCGGCGTAGACCGGGGCACACGCGTCCAGGCCGAGGTCCTGCGCGGTCAGCCGGCGCCCGAGGCGGCGGGTGAAGACCTCCGCGATCAGCGCCGGTGTCGTCCCCCGGGGCTGCTGGCCGCGGAGCCACCGGGTGACGGACGTCTTGTCGTACCGCAGGTCGAGGCCGTGCTCGAGTCCCAGCTGGTCCACGCGCCGGGCCAGTCCCGCGTTGGAGAATCCCGCCTCTGCGATGAGCGCGGCGAGCTGGCGGTTGGGAGTGCGCTGCGCGGGTCGTTCCGTCATCTGCGGTGCGGTCTCCTGCCTTCCGTGGCGAGCCCCGTGGGGCGCCCGGATTGCCTATGAGCAGCCGTTATGGCCAGTGAACGGCGTGAATGTAGCGGAGAGTAGGCAGCTCATCGCACACTTCCCCATTCGTTCGCTCTAACGGGTGAGTTTCCTATCCGGAAGTGACGCTTCGCCCCTGCCGATGTCGACCCAGACGAAGCCGAACGGTCCGGTCCGGACCGGACCACTTACAGTGAGAGGGGCCGCCTGCCGTGGCCGGGTCCGGAGTACGCCTGGAGGTTTCCGTGGGTGAGGTGCGGTTCGTACGCGTGGGGTTCGGCGCCGAGGCCGTCGAGTACACGCAGGCGTGGGAGGAGCAGCGCCGGGTGCACGCGGCGCGCTTCGCCGACGAGATCCCCGACACCGTGCTGCTCCTGGAGCACCCGCCGGTCTACACGGCCGGCCGGCGCACCGCGGAGAGCGAGCGCCCGCTGGACGGCACCCCGGTGATCGACGTGGACCGCGGCGGCAAGATCACCTGGCACGGCCCCGGCCAGCTCGTCGGCTACCCCATCCAGAAGCTCCCCCGCCCCGTCGACGTGGTGGCCCACGTCCGGCGGCTGGAGGAGGCCATGATCCGCACCTGCGCGGAGTTCGGCCTGGAGACCACCCGGATCGAGGGCCGCAGCGGCGTGTGGGTGCTGGGCGACCCGGTGGAACAGCGGCCGTCGCTGGGCGGGCTCTCCCTCGACCTGGACCCGCGGATGACGGACGAGGAGTTCGACCCCCGTCTCAACGGCCCCGAGTACGCGCCCTCCAACGCCGGCCAGCGCCGTGAGGACCGCAAGCTGGCGCAGATCGGCGTCCGGGTCTCCAAGGGCGTGACCATGCACGGGTTCGCCATGAACATCAACCCGGACACCACCTGGTTCGACCGGATCATCCCCTGCGGCATCCGCGACGCCGGCGTCACCTCGCTCGCCGCGGAGCTGGGCCGGGACGTCACCGTCGCCGAGGTGCTGCCGGTGATCGAGAAGCACCTGCGCGAGGTGCTGGAGGACGCCGAGCTCCGCCCCCGCGAGACGGAGCCCGCCGCCTCCGTCTGACCGCGCGGCCCGGTCGGGCGGGCACACTGGGGCGCATGGACGACACCGTGCGCCCCTTCTCGGAGCTCATACGCACCGCCACCCGCGCCCAGCACACGGAGGCGGAGAGCAGCGGCTTCCTGAGCGCCATGCTCGCCGGCGACCTCGGCCTGGAGGGGTACGCCCGCTACACCGAGCAGCTGTACTTCGTGTACCGCGCCCTGGAGGAGTCCGCCGCCGCGCTGCGCGACGACCCGGTGGCCGGACCGTTCGTCCGCCCCGAGCTGATGCGGCTGCCCGCCCTGGAACGCGACCTCGCCCACCTGCGCGGCCCGGGTCGTCGGCGGGAGGCCGTCCCGCTGCCCGTGACCGAGGAGTACGCCGCCCGGATCGCCGCCTGCGCCCGGGACTGGCCGGCCGGCTACGTCGCCCACCACTACACCCGCTACCTGGGCGACCTCTCCGGCGGCCAGATCATCCGCGGCACGGCCGAGAAGACCTGGGGCTTCGCCCGCAAGGGCGACGGCGTGCGCTTCTACGTCTTCGACGGCATCCCGAACCCGGCCGCCTTCAAGCGCGACTACCGCGCCCGGCTGGACGCCCTCCCCCTGGACGACGACGGCAGGCGCCGTGTGGTGGACGAGTGCCGCCGCGCCTTCACGCTCAACACGGCCCTGCTGCGCGGCCTCGAAGGGGAATTCGCGGCCACCGTCCGAGCCTTGTGACAGGGGCGGGGTGGGTGAGAGCCACCCCACGTCCGAAACCCCGGCCTCGGGACGGACACCGAAACAAGGCGGCGTACGCTGGTTACGCCTACGAACCGAAGTCACAGGGAGCCGATGTGTCCGCAGTCGCACCCGACGGACGCAAGATGTTGCGCCTGGAGGTCCGGAACAGCCAGACCCCCATCGAGCGCAAGCCCGAGTGGATCAAGACCCGGGCGAAGATGGGTCCCGAGTACACCAAGATGCAGAACCTCGTGAAGAGCGAGGGGCTGCACACGGTCTGCCAGGAAGCCGGCTGCCCCAACATCTACGAGTGCTGGGAGGACCGCGAGGCGACCTTCCTCATCGGCGGCGACCAGTGCACCCGGCGCTGCGACTTCTGCCAGATCGACACCGGCCGGCCGGAGGCGCTCGACCGCGACGAGCCCCGCCGCGTGGGCGAGTCCGTGGTCACCATGGACCTGAACTACGCCACCATCACCGGCGTCGCCCGCGACGACCTCGAGGACGGCGGCGCCTGGCTCTACGCGGAGACCGTCCGCCAGATCCACCAGCAGACCGCCGGCCGCGCCGACGGCCGGACCAAGGTCGAGCTGCTGGCCCCCGACTTCAACGCGGTGCCCGAGCTGCTCCAGCAGGTCTTCGAGTCCCGCCCCGAGGTCTTCGCGCACAACGTCGAGACGGTCCCGCGGATCTTCCGCCGGATCCGCCCCGGCTTCCGCTACGAGCGCTCCCTCGAGGTCATCACCAAGGCCCGCGAGTTCGGCCTGGTCACCAAGTCCAACCTGATCCTCGGCATGGGCGAGACCCGTGAGGAGATCAGCGAGGCCCTGCGCGACCTGCACGGCGCCGGCTGCGAGCTGATCACCATCACCCAGTACCTGCGCCCCTCCGTGCGCCACCACCCCGTGGAGCGCTGGGTCAAGCCGCACGAGTTCGTCGAGCTCCAGAAGGAGGCCGAGGAGATCGGCTTCGCCGGCGTCATGTCCGGCCCGCTGGTCCGCTCCTCGTACCGCGCCGGCCGGCTCTACGGGATGGCCGTCGAGCAGCGCGCCACCGAGGGCCTCGGCGCCGCCCAGGCGGTCTGAGCGGCGATGCGCCCCACTGCCCGCGTCCGCCCCTCCGGGGGACGGGCGTGGGCAGTTCTTTCATCCGGCTTTGACCGGTGAGTCACGCTCTGGTAACACCTTTCGGGGACGCTGGAACCCGATCCGCCGCCTACGCCGCCCACGAATCCCAGGGGGGACCGTGACCACGGAGACCGTCGAGGCCGCGCCCGTCCGCGCCGCCGCCCTCACCCCGCGCAGGCCGTCGCTGACCGGCGCCCTGCTGGCCATGGAATCGCTGCTGCTCGGCGGTGGTCAGCGCACCGCCCGCCGCAACGCCTGGACCTCCGTCCTGGAGGACCGGCAGCGCGCCCGCGAGCGCGTCGAGGTCCAGCGCGTGCTCGACGGGACCCCCGTCACCGCCGCCGTCCGCTCCTGACCGCCCGCCCCCCGGACGGTCACCGCCCGGGACCGGGCGTACACGGTGCGGGCACCGCCTTCGTGACGGCGGCGTCGTACACGTAGACTTCGAGACATGGCGAGGAAGGAAACCGCAGCGGAGTCTGCGAATGCCGGGCGACTCAAGCAGATCGCCCTGACGTACAAGATGACCCGCAGGGCCGACAAGAAGATCGGTCTTGTACTCGCGGCTGTCGGAATCATCACCCTCGGTGTCTTCCTCGCGATCGGCTTCTGGATCGGTCACCCGATCTACCTGGGCATCCTCGGTCTGCTGGTCGCCCTGCTGGCGACCGCGATCGTGTTCGGGCGCCGGGCCGAGCGGGCCGCCTTCGGGCAGATGGAGGGCCAGCCGGGCGCTGCGGCGGCGGTGCTGGACAACATCGGCCGGGGCTGGAGCACCACCCCCGCGGTGGCGATGAACCGCAACCAGGACGTGGTGCACCGGGCGGTCGGCAAGGCCGGCATCGTGCTGGTCGCGGAGGGCAATCCGAACCGGGTGAAGAGCCTGCTCGTGGCCGAGAAGAAGAAGATGGGCCGCATCGTGGCCGACGTGCCGGTGCACGACATCGTGGTGGGCAACGGCGAGGGCCAGGTGCCGCTGAAGAAGCTGCGCACCACCATGCTCAAGCTGCCGCGGGTGCTCACCGGGCCGCAGGTCACGGTCACCAACGACCGGCTGCGGGCGATGGGCGACCTGATGAAGAACATGCCGCTCCCCAAGGGCCCCATGCCCAAGGGCATGAAGCTCCCGCGCGGCTCCAAGGGCCGCTGACCCGCATCCCACTCCGACGACGCGTGAGGGGCGCCCGGTCCACCGACCGGGCGCCCCTCACGCGTTCCCGTCGCCGCGGGGCGTCGCCGCCTCGCCGGGCGACGTCAGATCCGGACCTCGACCGTTCCGGCGGCCCGGTCGTGCAGACCCCGCCCGTCGCGGTCCCACACCAGCGCGGGCAGCGCCAGGCACAGCAGCAGCGTCCGCACCGCCGCCCGCCACGGCACCACCGTGCCGCTCGCGAGGGCCACGACCCGCAGCCCGAAGAGCCGCTTGCCCGGCGTGAAGCCGACCGAGCCGACGGTCAGGACGCCCAGCCCGAAGAAGATCAGCAGTGCCCAGTTGCTCGTCGCCTGACCGTAACCGTCCGTGATCAGACCGTATGCGATCAGCATGCAGAGCGCCCAGTCGACGACCAGGGCGCCGAGACGGCGCCCGGGGCGTGCGACGGAGCCGGGGCCGTGCTCGGGCAGTCCGAGCTGCTCACCCCGGTAGCCGAAGTCGACACCGGCCTCCTCGGCCGCCGCGCGGGGGCCGGAGAGCCAGGATCCGAGTGCTTGCCTGTTGTCCACGCACTCCACGGTACTTGCCGGGCGCGCGCGTGGCGGAAGGCGGGGTGCGCCACCGGCCGCGGGGCAGGACCATGGGAGGAGACCCGGGCGCGGCGCCGCCCCCAGGGCCGTGATCGAGCGGTTAACTTCCCGGAAACAAATGAGTCATGTTCGAGAAATCGCCGATCACTAGGGTCCCAGTCAGCGTGTGTCACCGCACTGGCGCACGAAGTACTACCACCCCTGGCGGAACCGGCCGGGAGTAGGAGGAGCTGGATGTTCCAGAACGCCGACGAGGCCAAGAAGTTCATCGCCGATGAGGACGTCAAGTTCGTTGACGTTCGCTTCTGCGACCTGCCGGGCGTGATGCAGCACTTCACGATTCCCGCCGAGGCGTTCGACCCGGGCGAGGAGCTGGCCTTCGACGGGTCCTCCATCCGCGGCTTCCAGGCCATCCACGAGTCGGACATGGCCCTGCGCGCGGACCTGAGCACGGCCCGTGTCGACCCGTTCCGCCGGGACAAGACGCTCAACATCAACTTCTTCATCCACGACCCGATCACCGGTGAGCAGTACTCCCGTGACCCGCGGAACGTGGCGAAGAAGGCCGAGGCGTACCTGGCGTCCACCGGCATCGCCGACACCGCCTTCTTCGGCCCCGAGGCCGAGTTCTACGTCTTCGACTCGGTGCGCTTCTCCACCGAGGCCAACCAGGCCTTCTACCACATCGACTCCGAGGCGGGCGCCTGGAACGCCGGCGCCACCGAGAACAACCGTGGTTACAAGGTCAAGTACAAGGGCGGCTACTTCCCGGTCGCCCCGGTCGACCACTTCGCCGACCTGCGCGCCGAGATGTCCCTGGAGCTGGCCAAGTCCGGCCTGCAGGTCGAGCGCCAGCACCACGAGGTGGGCACGGCCGGCCAGGCGGAGATCAACTACAAGTTCAACACGCTGCTGGCCGCGGCCGACGACCTGATGCTGTTCAAGTACATCATCAAGAACGTCGCGTGGCGGAACGGCAAGACCGCCACCTTCATGCCCAAGCCGATCTTCGGCGACAACGGCTCCGGCATGCACGTCCACATGTCGCTGTGGACCGGCGGCCAGCCGCTGTTCTACGACGAGACCGGCTACGCGGGCCTGTCCGACATGGCCCGCCACTACATCGGCGGCATCCTCAAGCACGCCCCGTCGCTGCTGGCCTTCACCAACCCGACGGTGAACTCCTACCACCGCCTGGTGCCGGGCTTCGAGGCGCCGATCAACCTGGTGTACTCGCAGCGCAACCGCTCCGCCGCCATGCGCATCCCGATCACGGGCGCCAACCCGAAGGCCAAGCGCGTCGAGTTCCGCGCCCCCGACTCGTCGGGCAACCCGTACCTGGCGTTCTCGGCGCTGATGATGGCCGGCCTGGACGGCATCAAGAACAAGATCGAGCCGGCCGAGCCGATCGACAAGGACCTCTACGAGCTGGCTCCCGAGGAGCACGCGAACGTCGCGCAGGTCCCGACCTCGCTGGGCGCCGTCCTCGACGCGCTCGAGGCCGACCACGAGTACCTCCTCCAGGGCGACGTCTTCACGCCCGACCTGATCGAGACCTGGATCGACTGCAAGCGGACCAACGAGATCGCCCCGATCGCGCTCCGCCCGCACCCGCACGAGTTCGAGCTGTACTACGACGTGTGATCCACGGGCTCCGTCCCGCACGGAGCCGAGGTCGTGACGAGGGCCGCCACCCGGACGGGTGGCGGCCCTTCGCCGTGCCCGATGCGACGCGTTCGTCGCGGGCGGCGAAACTTTCGGAACCCGGGGCCGCCCCCGCCCGTGCCCCGTGTGGCGGACAAAGGACGCTCCTCGGTGAGCAGAGGTCCCGCGGTGGTCGAAGTCCGGCGTCGGCGGGCTGCCGCGGTCTGAAGGAAGCTACGAAGGTTTTCGAAACTTCGACCGAAACAATTGACACCCGTCCGCGCCTCTCCACACTGTTCAACACCGCACGACCTCTCCCCCCAGAGGAGGCAGCACGTATGAACACGTCCATCCGGCGCACGGGACGCAGACGGGGCGAAGGCGGGTTATTGACCCGGGGCCTGTTCGTCCTCGCCATGGCCTTCGTGGCGTTCGTCGGCGGCCTCGCCCCCGCGAGCGCCGACACGACGATCACGCAGAACCAGACCGGGAACGACGGCGGGTACTACTACTCGTTCTGGACGGACGCGCCCAACACCGTCTCCATGACCCTCAGGTCGGGCGGCGCCTACAGCACGCAGTGGAGCAACACCGGCAACTTCGTGGCCGGCAAGGGCTGGGCCACCGGCGCCCGCAGGACCGTCACCTACTCGGGGTCGTTCAACCCCTCGGGCAACGCCTACCTGACCCTCTACGGGTGGACCACCGGGCCGCTCATCGAGTACTACATCGTCGACAACTGGGGCACCTACCGGCCCACCGGCACCAGGATGGGCTCGGTCACCAGCGACGGCGGCACGTACGACATCTACAAGACCACCCGGTACAACGCCCCCTCCATCGAGGGCACCAAGACCTTCGACCAGTTCTGGAGCGTGCGCACCTCGAAGCGGACCGGGGGCACCATCACCACCGGCAACCACTTCGACGCCTGGGCCCGGGCCGGCATGAGGCTGGGCAACCACAACTACCAGATCATGGCCACCGAGGGGTACCAGAGCAGCGGCAGCTCCAGCATCACGGTCGGCTCCGGCGGCACCACCCCGCCGCCCACCACGCCGCCGCCCACCAACCCCGGGGGCTGCACCGCGACGCTCTCCGCCGGTGACAGGTGGAGCGACCGGTACAACCTGAACGTGGCGGTGAGCGGCTCGAGCAACTGGACGGTGACGGTGAACGTCCCGTCGCCCGCCAAGGTGCTCGCCACCTGGAACACCTCGGCGAGCTATCCCACCGCCCAGACCCTGGTGGCGAAACCCAACGGCAGTGGCGACAACTGGGGCATGACCATCCAGCACAACGGCAACTGGACCTGGCCGTCCGTCAGTTGCAGCACCGGCTGAGCATTCCTCCCGACGCCCTGCCCGACGCCCTGCCCGACTCCTTGATCAACCCCCGCGCCCGGCCCCCGGCACCCTCCGGGGCCCGGACGCCGCCAGGAAAGGCGCCACCGGAGAAGAGGGCCGCCCGGGACCGTGCCCGGGCGGCCGTGAGCCGCCCCCGACCAGGAGATACCGCATGCGCAAGCTGCTCCGTCCGCTCGCCGCACGAGCCGCCGCCGTGATGGGCGCGGTGAGCACCCTCACCGCCCTCACCGCCGTCACCGCACCGGCCCAGGCCGCGCCCGCGCCGCAGGAGGCGCCGTCCGTCCGGGCCGCCGCCGCCTGCAACGGCTACGTCGGCCTCACCTTCGACGACGGCCCCTCCGCCCAGACCTCCGCCCTGCTCAACGCCCTGCGGCAGGCCGGACTGCGGGCCACCATGTTCAACCAGGGCCAGTACGCCGCCGCCAACCCCGGGCTGGTCAAGGCCCAGGTCGACGCCGGCATGTGGGTCGCCAACCACAGCTACACCCACCCGCACATGACCCAGCTGAGCCAGGCCCAGATGGAGTCCGAGATCTCCCGGACCCAGCAGGCCATCGCCAACGCCGGCGGCGGCACGCCGAAGCTGTTCCGCCCGCCCTACGGCGAGACCAACGCGACCCTGCGGGCCGCCGAGGCCAAGTTCGGCCTCCGCGAGATCATCTGGGACGTCGACTCGCAGGACTGGAACAACGCGAGCACGGACGCCATCGTCCAGGCCGCCGGACGGCTCACCGACGGCCAGGTGATGCTGATGCACGACTGGTCCGCCAACACCCTCGCGGCGGTCCCGCGGATCGCCCAGGTGCTGAGCTCCAAGGGCCTGTGCGCCGGCATGATCTCCCCGACGACCGGTCGCGCGGTCGCCCCCGACGGCGGCGGCACCACGCCCCCGCCCACCAACCCGGGCGGCTGCACGGCGACGCTGTCGGCCGGGTCGCAGTGGAGCGACCGGTACAACCTCAACGTGACGGTGAGCGGCTCGAGCAACTGGACGGTGACCATGAACGTCCCGTCGCCGGCCCGCGTGCTGTCCACCTGGAACGCCTCCGCCAGCTACCCCAGCAGCCAGACCCTGGTGGCCCGGCCCAACGGCAGCGGCAACACCTGGGGGGTGACCATCCAGCACAACGGCAACCGGACCTGGCCCACGGTCACCTGCGCCGCCAGCTAGCGCCCCACCGCACCGCCCTTTCCCACCGCGCCACGGCACCACCGTGCGGCGGGGCCGCCCGGGTCACGCCCGGGCGGCCCCGCCGCCCCGACCAGGAGACCCCACGCATGTCCGAGCCTTCACGCCCGCCGGCCGCCGGAGCCGCCCGCGTTTTCGCGCCCGGGGAGGAGGGCGCACCCGCCGCCTGCCGCGGCTACGTCGGCCTGACCTTCGACGACGGCCCGTCCAGCCGCACCCCCGGCCTGCTGGAGGCCCTGCACGACGCCGGGCTGCGGGCCACCATGTTCAACCAGGGCAACCACGTGGACGCCGACCCGGGCCTGGTCCGCGCCCAGGTCGACGCCGGGATGTGGATCGGCAACCACAGCTACAGCCACCCCCGCCTCACCGAACTCGGGCCCGCCGAGCGGGAGTCCGAGATCGCCCGCACCCAGGACGCCGTCGCCGCGGCGGGCGGCGGCATCCCGACCCTGTTCCGCCCGCCCTACGGCGAGACCGACGACACCGTGCGGGCCACCGCGGCGGCGTTCGGCCTCACCGAGATCCTCTGGGACGTCGACCCGCAGGACTGGAACGGCGCGAGCGCCGACGCCATCGTCGAGGCGGTCGGCCGGCTCACCGACGGTCAGGTCGTCCTGCTGCACGACTGGCCCGCCACCACCCTCGCGGCCGTCCCCAGGATCGCCGAGGTGCTGGAGGCCAACGGGCTGCGCCCCGGCATGATCTGCCCGGTCACCGGACGGGCCGTGGCGCCCGACAGCGTGTAGGGACCGCGCCGCACCCGGTCAGGCGCCGGGGTCACGCCGCCCGGGGCCGGGGGACCGGTTCGCCCGGGCGCAGGCCCGTCCCCGCACCGAGGTCGCGCAGGATCGCCGCGGAGGCCCGCCGGCCGGAGTGCAGCGCGCCCTGGACCGTGCCGGTGTCCCGGTGGTCGCCGCAGACGTACAGCCCGGCCAGCAGCCGCACCGACCGCCGCGGGTCGAGCGGCGGACGCATCACCGGAACCGCCTCCGCCGTGTGGTGCACGGCGAGGGTCTCCCAGGCCCGCGTCGGGACCCCGTACAGCCGGGCCAGGTGCTCCCGGGCGGCGTCGTCCACGTCCCGCGGCGGAGCGCCCAGCACCGTCGAGGAGACCAGTGTCCGTCCGGCGGGCGCCCGGGTCGGGTCGACCCGGCTGACCACCGCGGTGTGCGCCACCGGCCCGCCGCGCTCGGCGTCCAGCAGCAGGAAGGAACCGGTGTCCGGGGCCTCGTCGGTGGTGTGGTGGAGCACCGTCACCGGGTGGAAGTCCGGCACCCGCAGCCCTGGCAGCAGCTCGGCGGCGGTCCGCGCGTCGGTGGCCAGCAGCACCGCCCGGCAGCGGAACTCGCCGTGCTCCGCGGTGGTCACCGAGGTGGTCGACACCGAGGTGACCCGCACCCCGGTGTGCACCGTCCCCGGCGGCAGGGCACGGGCCAGCAGCTCCGGCACCACCTCCGCGCCGCCCTCCGGCACGCACAGCCGCCCGGTCGCCCAGGCCCGCAGCGCCAGGTCCGCGCACCGGCTGGAGCCGGCCAGCTCGGGGTCGCAGAGCAGCGCCGCCAGCAGCGGGCGCAGGAACCCCTCCAGCGCCCGTCCGGGGACGCCGCGGGCCGACAGCGCCTCGGCGGCCGGCATCTCCGCGCGGGTCAGCAGCCGCTCCACGGAAGTGGCCGCGATCCCCGCCAGCGCCGACGCCAGCCGCGCCCGGTCGCCCGGGCCGCCGAGCGGACCGTCCGCCGCTCCGAGCACCCGGCGGGGACGGACCCGGCCCAGCCGGGTCCGTCCCCGCAGCCCGGTCATCCGGATCGCCGCCGCCGCACCGGTCCGCACCCTCGCCGGACCGGCCGCGCGGGGCTCGGGGAACGGGGGGAGACCCGCGAGCCCGGCCGGCTCGGGGAACTCGGGGAGCTCCGGGAACTCCGGGAGCGGCGACGGGGCGAGCCGGTCGGCGGGGCTCCCGGGGAGCGGTGGGATCGAGGGGATCGCCGGGATCAGCGGAGGAACGTTCCTCCCGCCTCCCCGCGCGTCGGCCGTGGCCGCGTCGAGCGCCCCCGCGAGCGCCCCCTCCAGTTTCTGCTCGTGCGCCGTGTGCGCCCCTCGCGCGCCCCTGCCGCCCCCCTCGGGACCGCCGGCGTGGTGAAGCCGTCCGCCGCTGTGCACCAGCACCCCCGGCGCGAAGGGACGCAGCACCAGGTCGTCCAGGCCCGGTGTGGTGCGGAGCTCGGGGTACGAGGTGAACAACAACTGGCCCATCCGGTCCAGCCGGAAGCCGTCGACCTTCTCCGTCGACATCCTGCCGCCCACGAACGGGGCGGCCTCCAGAACTGCGGTGCTGACGCCCGCCGCGGTCAGCCGCAGAGCCGCCGACAGCCCGGCCACTCCGGCTCCCACCACGACGACGTCAGCCTTCTGTGCGTGCTGAAGCACGTGCCCCTCCTCGAGGTTGCGCGGCCGCTGGAGACGTGATGCCCCCAAGTTCCCCCCGGAATACCCGAATTCGGGCCACTTCGAGGGTAGGTCCGGCCGCCGCGCGCGGATCCTGCGCACGGACCGGGCACGGTGGCACGGCCGTGGCACGGCGGGCGGCGGGACAGCGGCAACGGCAGCGGCAGGGCAGGGCAGGGCAGGGCACGGTGGGCGGCCCCGGCGTTCCGCCGTGCCACGGCCGGGGCCGGCCGAGGGGGCCGGGGTCAGTCCTCCAGTGCCGCCCGGACCGCGGACTCCACGTCGGGGCAGGAGAACACGAACCCGGACTCCCGCAGCCGCCGCGGCACCGCCCGCGTGCTGCCGAGGACGTCCTGGCTCATCTCGCCCAGCACCGCCCGCAGCACCGGCGCCGGCACCGCGAACACCGCGGGCCGCCGGAGGACCTTCGCCATCGCCGCCGTCACCTCCCGGTTGGTCACCGGGAGCGGCGCCGTCAGGTTGAAGGGGCCCTCCAGTCCCGGCGTGAACAGCAGGTGCCGCAGCGCCGCCACCTCGTCCCGCAGCGCGATGAACGACCAGTACTCCCGCCCGTCCCCGAGCCGGCCGCCGAGCCCGGCCCGGAACAGCGGGAACAGCCGCCCCCAGGCGCCGCCGCCCCGCGACACCACCAGCCCGGTCCGCGCCAGGGCCGTGCGCACGCCCGCGGCCCGGGCCGGCTCCGCGGCCGCCTCCCACTCCACCGTCAGCTCCGGCAGGAAGCCCCGCCCGGGCGGCGCGTCCTCGTCCACCGGCCGGTCCCCGGTGTCGCCGTAGTAGCCGACCGCGCTGCCGTTCACGAACACCCGCGGCGGGGTGTCCATCGCGGCGATCGCCCCGGCCAGCGCGCTCGTGCCGCCCGTCCGGCTCTCGCGGATCCGCCGCTTGTACTCGTCCGTCCAGCGCCGGTCGCCGACACCGGCACCCGCCAGGTTCACCACGGCGTCGCAGCCCGCCAGCGCCGCCGGGTCCAGCCGCCCCGAGGACGGGTCCCAGCGGACCTCGTCCCCGGTCCTGGGCTCCCGCCGCACCAGCCGCACCACCCGGTGCCCGTCCGCCTCCAGCGACCGGGCCAGCGCCCCGCCGATCAGACCGGAGGCCCCGGCCACCGCCACCGTCCGGCGCCCGGACCCCTCGCCCGCTTCCCTCGGTTCCATGCCGTCATCCTCCCGGACCGGCACGGCGTCCGGACGCCGCCGTGCCGAAAGTCCTTTTCCCCGGCGCGCAGGCGGCCCGTACGATCCCCGCATGCCGACGACGACCCGGAACGACACCCTGATCCGACCCGCCCGCGCCGAGGACGGCCCGGCGTTGAACCGCCTGGACCGGGAGACCTGGTCCACCCTGCACGCGGTGGCGCCGCCGCCCGAGCCGGGACGGTCGTTCTTCGACGAGCGGCACCCGGCGGCCGACATCATCGTCGCGGAGACCGGTGGCGAGGTCGTCGGCTACGTGCGGGTGGCCCGGCCGACCCCGCTCGCCGCCAACGCCCACGTCCAGCAGATCCAGGGCCTCGTCCTGGCCGAGGAGTCCCGCGGCCGGGGCGTCGGCACGGCCCTGATGCGCGCCGCCGAGGACGAGGCGCGCCGCCGCGGGGCCCGCCGCCTCACCCTCCGCGTCCTCGGCCACAACGCGCCGGCGCGCGCCCTCTACGCCTCCCTCGGCTACGCCGTCGAGGGCGTCCTGCCGGAGGAGTTCCTCCTCGACGGCGCGTACGTCGACGACGTCCTGATGGGCCGCTTCCTCTGACCCGAGCCGCCCGACCCGAGCCGCCCGACCCGACCCGCCCGGCCTGAGCCGCCCGGCCTGAGCCGCCCGACCCGACCCGCCCCGCGGCGGGAGGCGTGGCCGCGGTCACCCGGGCGGCCCACACCGATCGCGGCGGCCGTCCCCGGCGCGGACAGTGGAGCCATGCGCGTCTCCCGTACATCCGCCGAGGTCGTGGCCCGGGCCCGGGAGCTGTTCCGGGGTCGGGGCCGGGGCCGCGGCCGGGGTGGCCCGGGACGGGGCGGACGGCGGGGGAGGCCCCGGATCGAGGCGGTGCTGCCGCCCGTGGTCGCCGTGATGGTGCTGCTGTTCGTGCTCCTGCTGCAGGGACAGGGCGACGACCGGGCGATGCCGCGCGGTCCCGCCGCGCCGAGCGGGCCCCGGTTCGGGGCGCCCGAGCCGCCGGTCATGCCGCGTTCCTCCTGGCTGAGGCCGGGCGACGAGGGGCACGCCCGGGAGGCCGGACAGGACCCGGGGGGCCGCCCGAGCAAGCAGCCGCCGCCGAAGTACGACGACAAGGTGGTCGCCGTCTTCGTGCACCACACCGACTCGCCCAACGGCTACGACTGCGCCGACGCCCCCGCCATCATCCGCCGGATCACCGCGGACCAGACGGCGGGCCGGCACTGGGACGACATCGGCTACAACTTCCTGGTCGACCGCTGCGGCACCATCTACGAGGGCCGGGCCGGCGGATCGGACCGGCCGGTGACCGGGGCGCACACGCAGGGGTTCAACCACCGCACCATGGGGGTCGCCGCGATCGGCACCTTCACCCAGGGCGCCGAGGTCCCCGAGGCGATGACCGAGGCCATCGCGCGGCTGGCGGCCTGGAAGCTGGGGCTCTCCGACGTGGACCCGCGCGGCGACGTGCGCCTGGTGTCCAGCAACGACAAGAGCCGGTTCGACAAGGGCGAGGCCGCGGTGCTGCCGGCGATCGCCGGACACGACGACGGCTACCGGACGGACTGCCCGGGCGCCGCGCTCAAGGCCCACCTGCCCCTGATCCGGGAGCGGGCCGCCCAGCTCCAGGGCCGGTCCGCGTGAGGACCGCCCTCGGATTCAGTCCGCGCCCTCGACGAAACGGTCCCACAGGCGCGGGAACCGCTCCGCCAGGGCCTCGTCGTCCTCCAGGTCGATCGGCTCGCCCTCGGGCCGCGGGGGCGGGGCGGACAGACCGAGGTCCGGCGTGACCAGGCCGGTCAGCTGCTCGTACGCCTCGTCCGCCGCGTACCCCAGCTCCTCGCCGTCGCCGTCGATCTCGTCGTCGAAGTCGTCGAGGAGACCGGCCAGCGCGTCCGGGTCGTGCAGCGCGCCCTCGAAGACCTCCCGGCCCTGGCCGATCAGCCAGCACCGGAACCGGTCGAAGGCGTCCTCGCCGGCGCCGTCCAGCAGCACCGAGGCGGCACCCCACAGGTCCCAGCGGAAGGCCCGGTCGTAGCGGGACTCGAAGTGGCGCGCGAAGTCCAGGACCGACTCCGGATCGAGCTGGACGAGGCCCTCCACCAACAGGTCGGCCTGCTCCTCGGGGTCGCCCCCGGCCTCCTCGCGGGCCTCGTCCACCAGCTGCCAGAACTGCGCTTCGTCCATCACGCACCCCAGCATCGTCCCTGCGGGCCCCGATCGCACCCGGGCACGACGAAGGGGACGGCGAACATTCGCCGTCCCCTCACCTCGTCGTCCCCGGCGGGTCGTGCGCCCGGGGGCCCGACCCGTCAGAGGCCGTAGCGCTCCCGGGCCTCCTTGACCGCGGTGGCCTTGACCTCGCCGCGGCGGGCGAGCTGGGCCAGCGCGGCGACCACGATCGACTCGGCGTCGACGCCGAAGTGGCGGCGGGCCGCGTCACGGGTGTCGGAGAGGCCGAAGCCGTCCGCGCCCAGGGAGGACCAGTCCTGCTCGACCCACTGCGCGATCTGGTCCGGAACCTGGCGCATGTAGTCGGAGACGGCCAGGACCGGACCCTGCGCGCCGGCCAGCGCCCGGCGGACGAACGGCACCCGCTCCTCGCCGCGCAGCAGCGCCTCGTCGGCCTCCAGCGCGTCGCGGCGCAGCTCCGTCCAGGACGTCGCGGACCACACGTCGGCGGCCACGCCCCAGTCCTCGGCCAGCTTGCGCTGCGCGTCGAGGGCCCAGTGGATCGCCGTGCCCGAGCCCAGCAGCTGGATGCGCGGGGCGTTGGCGGCCGGGGTGAGGCCGGCGGTCTCCGCCGTGTTGAAGCGGTACAGGCCCTTGACGATGCCCTCGTCGATGCCCTGGGCTGCCGGCTTGGCCGGCTGCGGCAGCGGCTCGTTGTAGACCGTCAGGTAGTAGAAGACGTCCTGGTCCTCACCCGGCGCGGCCTCGCCGTACATGCGGCGCAGACCCTCCTTGACGATGACCGCGACCTCGTAGGCGAAGGCCGGGTCGTACGTCAGGGCGGCCGGGTTGGTGGCCGCGATGACCGGGGAGTGGCCGTCGGCGTGCTGCAGGCCCTCACCGGTCAGGGTGGTGCGGCCCGCGGTGGCGCCGACGAGGAAGCCGCGGCCGAGCTGGTCGCCGAGCTGCCACATCTGGTCGGCCGTGCGCTGCCAGCCGAACATCGAGTAGAAGATGTAGAACGGGATCATCGCTTCGCCGTGCGTGGAGTACGCGGTGGCGGCGGCGATGAAGTCGGCCATCGAACCGGCCTCGGTGATCCCCTCGTTGAGGATCTGGCCGTTCTTGGCCTCCTTGTAGTACATCAGCTGGTCGCGGTCGACCGGCTCGTACGTCTGCCCCTTGGGGGAGTAGATGCCGAGCGACGGGAAGAGCGACTCCATGCCGAAGGTGCGCGCCTCGTCCGGGACGATCGGCACCCAGCGCTTCCCGGTCTCCTTGTCGCGGACCAGGTCCTTGACCAGGCGGACGAACGCCATGGTGGTGGCGACGTTCTGCGAGCCGGAGCCCTTGTCGAAGGAGGTGAACGCCTTCTCCGCGGGGGCCGGCAGCGGGGCGACCGGGTGGACGCGGCGGGCCGGGGCCGGACCACCGAGGGCGGCGCGGCGCTCCTGGAGGTAGCGGACCTCGGCGGAGTCGGCGCCCGGGTGGCCGTAGGGGACGACGCCGTCGACGAAGTCGCTGTCCTTGATCGGCAGGTCCAGGCGGTCGCGCATCGCCTTGAACTCGTCGGTGGAGAGCTTCTTCATCTGGTGGTTGGCGTTCTTGGACGCGAAGCCCTCGCCGAGGGTGTGGCCCTTGACCGTCTGCGCCAGGATCACCGTCGGGGCACCCTTGAACTCCACGGCGGCCTTGTACGCGGCGTACACCTTGCGGGGCTCGTGGCCGCCGCGGGAGAAGTGGAAGACGTCGAGGATCTTGTCGTCGCTCAGCAGCTTCGCCATCTCGGCGAGCGCCGGGTCCTTGCCGAAGAAGTCCTCGCGGATGTAGGCGGCGTCCCGGGTCTGGTACGTCTGGACCTGGGCGTCCGGCACCTCGCGCAGGCGGCGGACCAGCGCGCCGGTGGTGTCGAGCTGGAGCAGCTCGTCCCAGGCGGAGCCCCAGAGGCTCTTGACGACGTTCCAGCCGGCGCCGCGGAACTGGGCCTCCAGCTCCTGCACGATCTTGAAGTTGGCGCGGACCGGGCCGTCGAGGCGCTGCAGGTTGCAGTTGATGACGAAGGTCAGGTTGTCCAGACCCTCGCGGGCCGCCAGCGCCAGTGCCGCGGTCGACTCCGGCTCGTCCATCTCGCCGTCGCCGAGGAACGCCCACACGTGGGACGCGGAGACGTCCTTGATGCCGCGGTTGGTCAGGTAGCGGTTGAACCGCGCCTGGTAGATCGCGGAGAGCGGGCCCAGGCCCATGGAGACCGTCGGGAACTCCCACAGCCAGGGCAGGCGGCGCGGGTGCGGGTAGGACGGCAGGCCCTCGCCGCCGGACTCGCGGCGGAAGTTGTCCAGGTGCGCCTCGGTGAGGCGGCCGTCCAGGAACGCGCGGGCGTAGACGCCGGGGGAGGCGTGGCCCTGTACGTAGATCTGGTCGCCGGAGCCGGGAGCCTCGGGGGACTCCTTGCCCTTGAAGAAGTGGTTGAAGCCGGTCTCGTAGAGCCAGGCCGCGGAGGCGAAGGTGGCGATGTGGCCGCCGACGCCGTACTTGCTGCCGCGGGTCACCATGGCGGCCGCGTTCCAGCGGTTCCAGGCCGTGATCCGGGCCTCCATCTCGGCGTCACCGGGCACCTCGGGCTCGGCGGACGTCGGGATGGTGTTGATGTAGTCCGTCTCGAGGAGCTTGGGCAGCGCGACGCCCGCGCCCTCGGCCCGCTCCAGGGTGCGGCGCATCAGGTACGCGGCACGGTGCGGGCCGGCGGCCTCGGCCACCGCGTCGAGCGAGGCCTGCCACTCGGCGGTCTCCTCGCGGTCGCGGTCCGGAAGCTGGTCCAGCGCGCTGTGCGGGATGCCGTGGGGCCGGATGGCGTGGGGGTCGGTCATGTCGCCGCCTTCCTCAGTCGAAGGGGTGCGGAGGCGCGCGGGGTGCGCGCGGTGCGGGGTGCCCTTGGTCTTTGGCAGGACAGGGCAGGGTGGAACCTCGGGTGGAGGCCCGCGGCGACTGTAACCCCCTGATCGATGATCGATCAAAGGGGAGGACGGAAAAACTTGCCGAACGGGCAAAAGTCGGCACGCAGTGCCATGGGTTCTGCGGGCAGGAAGGCACCCGGTGCCGAGGAATCGCAGGTCACGACGGGTGCGGGGCTGCGCTCGTATGGTGCGGGGTCCGCTCAGGCGGGCCCGTCGGCAGGGGCCGCAGGGGGCCGCAGGGGGCAGCAGGGGGGCCGCAGGGGGACCGCGGAGGCGGCTCGCGCTCAGGCGTCGGTGTCGGCGTCCGGGCGCGGGGCGCAGCCGAGGACGTGGGCCTTGACCAGGTCCGCGATCCGGGGGTCACGGCGGCGGAAGGCGGCCACCAGCTCCTCGTGCTCCTCCGCGAAGGACTGCTGCACGGTGCCCAGCCACCGGATCGACAGGGCGGTGAACACCTCGATGCCCAGCCCCTCCCAGGTGTGCAGCAGCACCGAGTTGCCGGCCGCGCGGACCATCTCGCGGTGGAACGCGACCGTGTGGCGCACCTGGCCCGCCGCGTCGGAGAGCCGGTCGGCCTCGTACAGGGCGTCGACGTGCGGCTCCAGGGCCGAGCAGTCGTCGGCCAGCCGCTGGGCCGCCAGCTCCGCCGCGATGGCCTCCAGGCCCGCCCGGACGGGGTAGCTCTCCTCCAGGTCGGCCGCGGTCAGGTTCCGCACCCGCACGCCCTTGTTGGGCGCCGACTCGATCAGCCGCAGCGACTCCAGCTCCCGCAGCGCCTCGCGCACGGGCGTCTGGCTGACCTCCAGCTCGGTGGCGATCCGCCGCTCCACGATCCGCTCGCCCGGCTTCCACCGACCGCTGACGATTCCCTCCACGATGTGCTCGCGGATCTGTTCGCGCAGCGAGTGGATGACGGGCGCGGTCATGGGGGCTCCTTCGGGCAGGGGCGACCTGCGGCCAGGGCCCCCGAGGGCGTTCGACGCTTAGACAATACGGCTGCGGAGCGTGTCTGCCGAGGCGCATCCGCGCGCCGAGACGCAGGTGAGACGAGGCTTACATCACGGAACGGGCATTTCACCGGCACCCCGGCGGCGCCCCGGCAGTGCCCTTGACCTTCGCTTGACCCGGCTTCACACCCCCTTCACGCACCGCGCCCCCGCCCGGTGGGACCGGACGGGGGCGCGAGGGGCGTGAGGCGGTTACAGGCCGAGCTCGACCTCGAACTCACCGGCCTCCAGGATCGCCTTGACCGCGGTCAGGTAGCGGGCGGCGTCGGCGCCGTCCACCAGACGGTGGTCGTAGGACAGCGTCAGGTAGGTCATGTCGCGGACCGCGATGACCGGGCCGTCCTCGGTCTCGATGACGGCCGGACGCTTCACCGTGGCGCCGATGCCCAGGATCGCGACCTGGTTCGGCGGAACGATGATCGTGTCGAACAGCGCACCGCGCGAACCGGTGTTGCTGATCGAGAACGTGCCGCCGGCCAGCTCGTCCGGGGTGATCTTGTTGGCGCGGACCTTGCCCGCGAGCTCCGCCGTGGCCTTGGCGATGCCGGCCAGGTTGAGGTCGCCGGCGTTCTTGATGACCGGGGTCATCAGGCCCTTCTCGGCGTCCACCGCGATACCGATGTTCTCGGTGTCGAAGTAGGTGATCGTGCCCTCGGCCTCGTTGATCCGGGCGTTGATGACCGGGTGGGCCTTCAGCGCCTGGGCCGCCGCCTTCACGAAGAACGGCATCGGGGAGAGCTTGACGCCCTCACGGGACAGGAAGCCGTCCTTGGCCTGGTTGCGCAGGCGCATCAGGCGGGTGACGTCGACCTCGACCACGGAGGAGAGCTGGGCCTGCTCGCGCAGGGCCTTGACCATGTTGTCGCCGATGACCTTGCGGATCCGCGGCATCTTCACGGTCTGGCCGCGCAGCGGGGACCCCTCGAGGACCGGAGCCTTCTTGGCGGCCGGAGCGGCCGGAGCGGCGGCGGCCGGAGCCTGCGCCGCGGCCTTGGCGGCCTCGGCGGCGGCCAGGACGTCCTGCTTGCGGATACGGCCGCCGACGCCGGTGCCCTTGACGGAGCCCAGGTCGACGCCGTTCTCGGCGGCCAGCTTGCGCACCAGCGGGGTCACGTAGGCGTCGCTCGCGCCGGCGCCCGAGGGGGCGGCGGGAGCGGCCGGGGCGGCCGGAGCCGGAGCCGGAGCCGGAGCCGGAGCGGCCGGCGCGGGGGCGGCCGGGGCCGGAGCCGGGGCGGCCGGGGCCGGAGCCGGGGCGGCCGGAGCCGCCGCGGGAGCCGGAGCCGGGGCCTGCGCGGGAGCCTCGGCGGGGGCCGGGGCCGGGGCCGGGGCCGGGGCCGGGGCCGGGGCCTCGGCCTGGGCCGGCTCGGGAGCCGCGGGGGCGGCCGGAGCGGCGGCGGCCGGGGCGGAGCCCGGGGTGCCGATGACGGCCAGCTTGGCGCCGACCTCGGCCGTCTCGTCCTCGCCGACGACGATCTCGAGCAGGGTGCCCGAGGTCGGCGCGGGGATCTCGGTGTCGACCTTGTCCGTGGAGACCTCGAGCAGCGGCTCGTCGGCCTCGACGGACTCGCCGACCTGCTTCAGCCAGCGGGTGACGGTGCCCTCGGTGACGGACTCGCCGAGCGCCGGGAGCACCACGTCGGTGCCCTCGGCGGAACCGCCGCCCGCGGTGGCCTCGGGGGTCGGGGCCGGAGCGGGCGCGGCCTGCTCGGTGGACGGGGTGGCCTCGGGGGCCTGCACCGGCTCGGCGGCCGGAGCGGCCTCCTGCGCCGGGGCGGACTGCTCGGCGGGCGCGCCGGAGCCGTCGTCGATCAGGGCCAGCTCGGCGCCGACCTCGACCGTCTCGTCCTCGGCCACCTTGATGGCGGACAGGACGCCGGACGCCGGCGAGGGGATCTCGGTGTCGACCTTGTCGGTCGAGACCTCGAGCAGCGGCTCGTCGGCCTCGACCCGCTCACCCTCGGCCTTCAGCCAACGGGTGACGGTGCCCTCGGTGACGCTCTCGCCGAGCGCCGGCAGGGTTACGGAAACCGCCATGGTTTCGGTTGCTCCTAACGGAAGTACGGAAGTCTGTGGGGCCGGGCCTGGTCAGTCGTGCGAGTGCAGCGGCTTGCCCGCCAGCGCGAGGTGGGCCTCGCCCAGCGCCTCGTTCTGCGTCGGGTGCGCGTGGATGAGCTGCGCGACCTCGGCCGGCAGCGCCTCCCAGTTGTAGATCAGCTGGGCCTCGCCGACCTGCTCGCCCATGCGGTCGCCCACCATGTGGACGCCGACCACGGCGCCGTCCTTGACCTGGACGAGCTTGATCTCGCCCGCGGTCTTGAGGATCTTGCTCTTGCCGTTGCCCGCCAGGTTGTACTTCAGAGCGACGACCTTGTCCGCGCCGTAGATCTCCTTGGCCTTGGCCTCGGAGATGCCCACCGAGGCGACCTCGGGGTGGCAGTAGGTGACCCGCGGGACACCGTCGTAGTCGATCGGGACGACCTTCAGGCCGGCCAGGCGCTCGGCCACCAGGATGCCCTCGGCGAAGCCGACGTGCGCGAGCTGGAGGGTGGGCACCAGGTCGCCGACCGCGGAGATCGTCGGGACGTTGGTGCGCATGTACTCGTCGACCAGGACGTAGCCGCGGTCCATCGCGACGCCCTGCTCCTCGTAGCCCAGGCCCTGCGAGACCGGGCCACGGCCGACGGCGACGAGGAGGACCTCGGCCTCGAACTCCTTGCCGTCCGCCAGGGTGACCTTGACGCCGTTCTGGGTGTACTCCGCCTTCTCGAAGAAGGTGCCCAGGTTGAACTTGATGCCGCGCTTGCGGAACGCGCGCTCCAGCAGCTTGGAGCTGTTCTCGTCCTCGACCGGCACGAGGTGCTTCATGCCCTCGATGATCGTGACCTC
This sequence comes from Streptomyces sp. NPDC002640, assembly GCF_053592575.1. Taxonomy (NCBI): domain Bacteria; kingdom Bacillati; phylum Actinomycetota; class Actinomycetes; order Kitasatosporales; family Streptomycetaceae; genus Streptomyces; species Streptomyces sp. NPDC002640. Next base: position 175,804 of record NZ_JBSFVZ010000011.1, read on the forward strand.
GGAACCGAAGGACTTCCACGCCGAGGCGAACTCGACGCCGATGACGCCGCCGCCCAGGATGATCGCGGACTGCGGGACGCGGTCCAGGACCAGCGCGTGGTCCGAGGAGATGATCCGGTTGCCGTCGATCTCCAGCCCCGGCAGCGACTTCGGCACGGAGCCGGTCGCCAGCAGGACGTGGCGGCCCTGGATCCGCTGTCCGTTGACGTCGACCGAGGTCGGGGAGGACAGGCGGCCCTCACCCTCGATGTAGGTCACCTTGCGGGAGGCCACCAGGCCCTGCAGGCCCTTGTACAGGCCCGAGATGACCTCGTCCTTGTACTTCATGACGGCCGGGACGTCGATGCCCTCGAAGGTCGCCTTCACACCGAACTGCTCGCTCTCACGCGCCTGGTCGGCGATCTCGCCGGCGTGGAGCAGAGCCTTCGTCGGGATGCAGCCCTTGTGCAGGCAGGTGCCGCCGACCTTGTCCTTCTCGATCAGGGCGACGTCAAGGCCCAGCTGAGCCCCGCGCAGCGCCGCGGCGTACCCGCCGCTACCGCCGCCGAGGATCACTAGGTCGAAAACGGTGCTGGCGTCGTTCGCCACGTCACGTCCTCCATGCATGTGCGCCACGCCGGTCTCGTCCGACCGGTCGGCGGCTGGTCACGGCCGCTCTAAGTGCTTCGGCCCGGGTGGGGCCCTGTCCTGCCAAGGGTCCATCTTTGCACTTGTCGCGGTCCAACCGGACGCGGGGCCGTGTTGTGAGACACGGCACAGTTCCCGCCGGACCGTCCTGCGCCTACCCCGCCGCACGACGCGCAAGGGGGCGGGGAGGGGCCCGCGTCGCGGAACCCTCCCCGCCCCCGGTGTGAGCGGTTCGTCAGGACGCGTGCGTCACAGCACGTCGCCGGCGGCGGCGCGCTCGGCCAGACGGACCAGCGTGCGCACCGCGGAGCCCGTGCCGCCCTTGGGCGTGTAGCCGAACGGCTTGCCCTCGTTGAAGGCCGGGCCGGCGATGTCCAGGTGCGCCCAGGCGATGCCCTCGCCCACGAACTCGCGCAGGAACAGGCCGGCCACCAGGCCGCCGCCCATCCGCTCGCCCATGTTGGCGATGTCGGCCGTGGCGGAGTCCATCCCGGCGCGCAGGTGCTCCGGCAGCGGCATCTGCCAGGCGTCCTCGCCGCTCTCCTCGGCGGCCTCGTGGACGGCGCCGCGGAAGGCGTCGTCGTTGGCCATCACACCGAAGGTCCGCGAACCGAGGGCGACCATCATCGCACCGGTCAGCGTCGCCACGTCGACGATCGCGTCCGGCTTCTCCGCCGAGGCGGCCCACAGGCCGTCGGCGAGCACCAGGCGGCCCTCGGCGTCGGTGTTCAGCACCTCGACGGTCTTGCCGCTGTACATCCGCAGCACGTCGCCCGGGCGGGTGGCGGAGCCCGACGGCATGTTCTCCGCCAGGCAGAGCCAGCCGGTGACGTTCACGTCGAGGCCCAGGCGCGCCGCCGTGACGACCGCGGAGAGGACCGCCGCCGCTCCGGACATGTCGCACTTCATGGTCTCGTTGTGGCCGGCCGGCTTCAGCGAGATGCCGCCCGAGTCGTAGGTGATGCCCTTGCCGACGAAGGCCAGGTGCTTCTTCGCCTTCGACGAGGTGTAGGACAGCTTCACGAGGCGCGGCGGGCGGGTCGAGCCGTTGCCGACGCCCAGGATGCCGCCGTAGCCGCCCTTGGTGAGCGCCTTCTCGTCGAGCACCGTCACCTTGAGGCCGTGCTCCTTGGCCGCCTTCTGCGCGATCTCCGCGAAGGTGGCCGGGAACAGGTCGTTCGGCGGCATGTTGATCAGGTCGCGGGCACGGTTCATCTCCTCGGCCACCGCGACGCCGCGCTCCACAGCCGCCTTGAAGGCGCGGTCGCGGGGCTTGCCGCCGAGCAGCACGGCCTCGCCCAGCGGGCCCTTGCCGGACGCGGCGCGGGCCTTCCCGTCCTTGCCGGACTCCTTGTAGGCGTCGTAGGAGTACGCGCCGAGCAGGACGCCCTCGGCGACCGCGCCGGCCGCCTCCGCGTCCTCCAGCGGCAGCGCGAAGGCGGCCTTCTTGACGCCGGCGAGCGCGCGGGCGGCCGATCCGGCGGCACGGCGCAGCGCCTCGGCGCCCCATGCCTCGCCCTTCTCCGGCTCCGCGCCCAGGCCGACCGCGACCACGAGCGGGGCCTTGAACCCGGACGGGGCGGGCAGCTTGGTCACCTCGCCCTCGGTGCCCTTGGCGCCGAGGGTCTCCAGCAGGCCGGCCAGCGAGCCGTCGTAGGCCTCGGCCACGGCCTCGGCGCCCGCGGCCAGGACGGGGCCGCTGCTCGACTGCGCGCCCTTGGCGACACCGACGACGACCGCGTCGGCGCGCAGGCCGGCCACGGCGGAGGTGCTGAGGGAAAGATCAGTCACGGTGGTGATGTCTCGCTTCCGTTTGAGTCTGGTGGAACCGAAAGGTGCCGAGTGGATGGGCTCGGCCACGGCCCTGGGTTGCTCTGCTTCTGTTACGTCTGGTGTTACGTCTGCTGTTACGTCTGCCTCTGGGACAGGAGACTACGCGCGGGTATCGGCGGCGGTCAGCCGAGGCACAGCACCAGCAGCGCCGCGGTCGCCGCGGTCTCCGCGAGCGCGCCCAGCACGTCGCCGGTCACGCCGCCGAAGCGGCGGACGCAGCGGCGCAGCAGCGCCTCCGCGGCGAGGCACCCCAGCAGCACGGCACCGGCCGCGCGCAGCGCCCCGGCCGGGCCGTCGAGCACGGCGCCGGCCGCGGCGGCGAGGAGGGTCACCGTGGCGGCGAGCGCGGCGGCGGCCGGGCGGGGCACCACGGAGGCGACCGTCGCGCCGAGCCCCTCCGGGCGGGCCGCGGGGACGCCCGCCCGCGCGCCCACGGTCAGCGCCAGCCGGGCGGTCACCGCGGCGAGCACGGCGGCGAAGGCGCCGCGGGCGGGGGAGTGCGCGAACGCCTGCGCCAGCGCGGCGGCCTGCGCGGCCAGCGCCAGCAGCAGGGTGACCACGCCGAACGGGCCGATGTCGGAGCGCTTCATGATCCGCAGGGCCTCGTCGGCGGGCCGGCCGCTGCCCAGGCCGTCGGCGGTGTCGGCGAGGCCGTCGAGGTGGAGCGCGCGGGTGAGGGCGGCGGGCACGGCGACGGCGGCGACGGCGGCGAGCGCCGGGGCGAACCCCACGAGGACCCCCGCCGCCCCCGCCAGGGCGGCCGCCGCGCCGACGACCAGCCCGGCGAGCGGCGCGCAGAGCATGCCCGCCCGGGCCGCGTCCCGGTCCCAGCGGCGTACGCGCACGCGCAGCACGGTCAGCGTCCCCAGCGCGAAGCGGGGACCGTCGAGGACGCGGGACGAGGAACCTTCCACCATGCCGCGCGACGCTACCCGCGCGCCCGGCACGGCCGGCGGCCGGGGCCGAGCCGGGGCTCAGCCCGGGATCAGCCCATCGTCGGTGAGCAGGGCGCGGACCTCGTCCAGCGTGGCGTCGGGGGAGGGCAGGATCAGCTCGGACGGCTCCAGGGAGTCGTCCGGCAGCGGTTCGCCCAGCTCGCGGACCCGGTCGAGCAACGCCACCAGGGTCCGGCGGAACCCGGGCCCGTCCCCCTGCTCCATCTCCGACGACAGTTCGTCGTCCAGAGCGGAGAGTTCGGCCAGATGGCTGTCGGACAGCCGGACCTGACCCTCACCCATGATCCGTACGATCATCCCGGGCCTCCCTGAAGCCGGTCGGGGCTACTGCTCCTTGTGGAACCGGGGCGTGTCCTGCGGCTGCTCCTCAGCCTGCCGGCCGCCCTCGATGGCCTGCTGCTGCGCGGACGTGCCGCCCGACAGCTCGGCCTTCATCCGCTGCAGTTCCAGCTCCACATCCGTACCACCGGAGAGCCGGTCCAGCTCGGCCTGGATGTCGTCCTTGGCGACCCCGGACTGGTCGTCCAGGGCGCCGGAGGCCAGCAGCTCGTCGATCGCGCCGGCCCGCGCCTGCAGCTGGGCCGTCTTGTCCTCGGCGCGCTGGATGGCCAGGCCGACGTCGCCCATCTCCTCGGAGATGCCCGAGAAGGCCTCCCCGATCCGGGTCTGCGCCTGGGCGGCCGTGTAGGTCGCCTTGATGGTCTCCTTCTTGGTGCGGAAGGCGTCCACCTTCGCCTGCAGCCGCTGGGCCGCGAGGGTGAGCTTCTCCTCCTCGCCCTGGAGGGTGCTGTGCTGGGTCTCCAGGTCCGTCACCTGCTGCTGGAGGGCGGCGCGCCGGGTCAGCGCCTCGCGCGCCAGGTCCTCACGGCCCAGCGCCAGCGCCTTGCGGCCCTGCTCCTCCAGCTTGGTCGACTGGGAGCGCAGCTGGTTGAGCTGCAGCTCCAGACGCTTGCGGGAGGTCGCCACGTCGGCGACCCCGCGGCGCACCTTCTGCAGCAGCTCGAGCTGCTTCTGGTACGAGTAGTCGAGGGTTTCGCGAGGGTCCTCGGCCCGGTCCAGGGCCTTGTTCGCCTTCGCGCGGAAGATCATCCCCATACGCTTCATGACACCGCTCATGGGCTTCGCGCGCCCCCTTCTGACGACTTCCAGCTCCAGCTACTGCCGACACAACCCACGGTAAGGGCTGTGTCTCCATTACCGCACTGTTCGGAGTGCGGTGCGGTCCTCCGCGAGGACGACCATGAACACGTCCGGTCCGGCCCAAGGAGGAGATCACCGAGGAGATCGCGGCCGATTCCCGGTGATCTCCCCGTGTGGAGGACGCAGGTCGTTGCGGGATCGTTCCCCTCGGGGCGGTGGTCCATGCGGAGGGGCACCCCGTACCCTTGGGTTTTGTGTTCCGTAGCCGTGCCAACGACGAGAAGGCCAAGGACGCCGCGCAGTCGCCGGTGAGCCAGGCCAACCAGCCCCGCGACCCGCAGGCCCCGAAGGGCAGGCCGACTCCCAAGCGGAGCCAGGCCCAGTCCCAGCGCCGCAGCGTCGCCAACACGCCGACCAACCGCAAGGAGGCGGCGAAGCGGCAGCGCGAGGAGCGCCGTGCCGCGCTGGAGCGCCAGCGCCAGGCGCTCGCCTCCGGCGACGAGCGCTACCTGCCCGTGCGCGACAAGGGCCCGGTGCGGCGGTTCGCCCGCGACTACATCGACTCGCGCTGGTGCGTGGCGGAGTTCTTCCTCCCCATGGCCGTGATCATCCTGGTCCTGACGATCATCCGGAACCAGCAGGTCCAGTACCTGGGCATGCTGCTGTGGCTGGCCGTCATCGCGATGATCGTGATCGACTCGCTCTTCACCGGCATCCGCCTGCGCAAGCGGCTCGCCGAGAAGTTCCCGGACGTCAACCGCCGTGGCGCGGTGGCCTACGCGCTGATGCGCTCGCTGCAGATGCGGCGACTGCGGCTGCCCAAGCCCCAGGTCAAGCGCGGGGAGCGGCCCTGACCGCCACCGGTTCCGGGCAGGTGCCGCGACAGGCGGCCCCCTTCGACTCCGACGCGGCCCGCGCCTGGCTGGGCAAGCTGGGCGGCCTGCGTGACCTGGTGCGCCAGGAACTGGTGGCGCGTCAGCTCGACGAGCAGATCATCGGCCACTTCCCGGTCGGCCGCCGGCTGCGCGTGCTGGACGTCGGCATGGGCCAGGGCACCCAGGCGCTGCGGCTCGCCCGCGCCGGGCACCAGGTCACCGGCGTGGAGCGCGACCCCACCATGATCGAGGCCGCGCGCCACGCCCTGGCCGCCGAGCCGGCCGGGATCCGCGAACGCGTCCGGCTGCTGGAGGGCGACGGCCACGAGACCGGCGTCCACTTCCTGCCGGGCAGCTTCGACGTGGTGCTCTGCCACGGCGTGCTCATGTACGTCGAGGAGCCCGACCCGCTGCTCGCCGGACTGGGCCGGATGCTCGCCCCCGGCGGGCTGCTCTCGCTGCTGGTCCGCAACGGCGACGCCCTCGCCATGCGGCCCGGCCTGGCCGGCGACTGGGCCGGAGCGGTCGCCGCCTTCGACGGCACGGCCTACCGGAACCGCCTCGGTGTGGACGCCCGGGCCGACCGGCTCGACGCGCTGACCGAGTCGCTCGCCGGCATCGGCGCGCCGCTGCGGGCCTGGTACGGGGTCCGGGTCTTCACCGACCAGGCGCCGGACGGGGCCACGCCGCCGTCCGACCTCGAGGCACTCCTCGCCGCCGAGGAACGCGCCGCCCGCACCGACCCCTACCGCCGGGTGGCCGCCCTCCTCCACCTCTGCGGCGCCCGGCCGTAGCCGCACCGGACAGCGGCCGCACCGGCCGTCCCCGGCCCCGGACCCTCCGGACGGGCGAGCGGCACCGCGCCCGTTCGGGGGTACAGGACGCGCCGGGGGCCGGTGGCGCGGACCAGACTCGTGCCATGGACGCCATGGACGCCACCTCCGCGCGCCGCGCCGGGCTCGCCCTCGCCTGCTGCCTCGCCCTCGCCGTCCTGCCCGCCTGCCAGCATGCCGCCCAGCACTCCGCCCGGGGTCAGGAGGCCGCCGCCCCGCGCGCGCCGCAGGCCCCGAAGGACCTGGAGGAGGGCTACATCGACGTCATCCGCGACGTCCTGCCCTCGGTGGTCCAGGTGCAGGCGTCCGGCGACCTCGGCTCCGGCATCGTCTACGACGACCGCGGACACATCGTCACCAACGCGCATGTCGTCGGGGACGAGGACCGCTTCCGGGTCACCACCGCCCAGGCGGGCACGCCGCTGACCGCGCGGCTGGTGTCGTCCTTCCCCGAGCAGGACCTCGCCGTGATCAAGCTGGAGCGCATGCCGGAGGGGCTGCGGCCCGCGACGTTCGGCGACTCCTCCGAGGTGCAGGTCGGGCAGATCGTGCTGGCGATGGGCTCGCCGCTGGGACTGTCCTCCAGCGTCACCCAGGGGATCGTGTCGGCCACCGGACGGACCGTCAGCGAGAGCGCCGAGGGCGGCGGGACCGGGGCCACCATCCCCAACATGATCCAGACCTCGGCCGCCATCAACCCCGGCAACAGCGGGGGCGCGCTGGTCGACCTCGACGGGGAGGTCGTCGGCATCCCCACGCTCGCCGCCTCGGACCCCGGCCTCAGCGGCAGCGCGGCGGCCGGCATCGGCTTCGCCATCCCGTCGTCCATGGTCCGCACGGTGGCCGACCAGATCATCGAGCAGGGACGCGTCACCCACACCGGGCGGGCCGCGCTCGGCATCACCGGGCGCACCGTCGTCGACCGCAACTCCCGGGCCACCGGCGTGGCGATCGTCGAGGTCACCCGGGGCGGGGCCGCCGCCGACGCGGGGCTGCGGGCCGGGGACGTCATCACCCGGATGGGCAGCAGCCCGATCACCACCATCACCTCGCTCACCGAGACGCTGGCCGGCATGAAGCCGGGCGACGAGGTGACCGTCGCCTACCTCCGCGACGGTGACGACCGCACCGTGCGGGTGACCCTCGGCGAGCACTGAGGCCGGGCACCGAGGCCGGGCCCCGAGGCCGGGCCCCGAACCCGCGTCCCGGGAACGCGCCGTGCCGGGCGGCGGGTGTCCCGCCGCCCGGCCCCACCGGTCAGGCCTCGGCGCCCTCGGTCTCCTCGGCGCGCAGGCTCATCGGCCCGTAGATCTCCGTCCGGTCCTCGAAGAGCCGCACCTGCTCGGCGCCGCCCTCCAGCAGCTCGCGCCAGTGCTCGCCCAGCCAGGACTCCGCGTCCCCCTGGGTGGTGAACTCCTCCGGCTCCACCGCGGGCTCGACCTCGGTGCCGTCGGCCTTCTCGAACCGCCAAATCCATGCCACCACGTGCGCCTCCAGGGTTGCGGGTCCGGCTTGCGATGCCGTCGTCAGGAGCCTAGGGCCTGTCCGGCGGATCATGCACGTGGGTCGCGGGGCCTGGCACGCACTCCCCAAGCTCTCGGCCTCGCTCGAGCAGGGCGGTGCCCCCTTCGGCGTTGTCGTCACTCGACGACTCCCCCACGCTCGGCTGCGCTCGCGAGGGGGGACCCCCATCGCGTCGCCTCCCTCCTCCGCCTTGCAGCCGCACGCTCCCCCAAGCTCTCGGCTTCGCTCGAGCAGGGCGGGGCCCCCACGACCCCGCTCAAGCGGCGTGGCGTGCGGAGCGAACCCGGCGGCGAGAACGGCATGATCCGCCGGACAGGCCCTGGCCCTGATCGTTCCCGGCCGCGCGCCCCGGGCAACATGACCGGCGTCACCCGGCCCGGATCGGCCCGCCCGGAGGACGTTCCGCCGCCGAACAGACGGCGCGCGGACGCGCGACGGGCGCGAGGGGCGGGAGAATCGGTCCGTGGACGTCACTCTGCTCGGCACCGGAGCCCCCAGCGGGCTGCCCCGCCCCGGCTGCCCCTGCGCCGCCTGCGCGCTCGCCCTCGGCCCGGACGCCCGGGCCGCGACCTCGCTCCTGGTGGACGGGACGCTGCTGCTCGACCTGATCCCCGGCGCCGCCTTCGCCGCCGCCCGGTCGGGCCACTCGCTGACCGGGGTGCGGCAGGTCCTGCTCACCCACCCGCACGACGGCCCCGCCGTCGAGGTGCCGCCGGGGCTGCCGCAGCCGGGCCGGGTGCCCGACGGCCGGGAGCTGGCGCTGCTCACCGGGCACCGGGTGCGCGCGCTGGCCATGGACGCCCCGGGCACGGGGTACGCGGTCACCGGGCCGGACGGCCGGCGGCTGCTGTACCTGCCGCCGGGCTGCGCGCCGGCCGGGCTGGAGGAGACCGCGGAACCGTACGACATGGTGCTGGCCGACCTGATCGGCCGCCCCGACGCGCTGGCCCGCCTGCGGGCGGCGGGCGCGGCCGGGCCCACCACGGACGTGATCGCGGTGCACATCGACCACGACGTGCCGCCGGGCCCCGAACTGCGGCGCCGGCTGGCCGCGGCGGGGGCGCGGGCGGTGCCGGACGGGGAGACGCTGGTGGTGGGGTCGTACGAGAACGTGCCGGACGTGCCGCGGCGGACGCTGGTGCTGGGCGGCGCCCGCTCCGGCAAGTCGGTGGAGGCGGAACGCCGGCTCGAGGCGTTCCCCGAGGTGGTGTACGTGGCCACCGGCGGCACGCGGGGCGGTGACTCGGAGTGGGCCGAGCGGGTCAGGCTGCACCGCGACCGGCGGCCCGCCTCCTGGCGGACCCTGGAGACCTGCGACCTGGTGCCGTTGCTGAAGGACGACGGGGAGGACGACGGCACGCCGCTGCTGATCGACTGCCTGGCCCTGTGGCTCACCGACGCGATGGACGCGGTCGGTGCCTGGGACGACGCCGAGTGGTCCGGCGGCGGACAGCGGGCGCTGCGCGCGCGGACGACCGAACTGGCGCGGGCCCTGCGGGAGACCCGGCGGACGGTGGTGGCCGTCTCCAACGAGGTCGGCTCCGGCATCGTGCCGGCCACCGCCTCGGGCCGCCGGTACCGCGACGAACTCGGCCGCCTCAACGCCGCCGTCGCCGCGGAGTGCGAACACGTGCTGCTGGTGGTGGCCGGTCAGGCCCTGTCCCTGCGCGGCGGCGGCCTCTGACGGGGCGCCGACGGGGCGCGGGCGCCTCCCAGGGCGCGGCCAGGCCGCCCGCTACCTAGGACGCCCGGGCGAGGAGGGGCTGCCAGGGGCGCCAGGGCCGGGGCGGCAGCACGCGGTAGCCGGCCGCGACCAGGTCGCCGGGGCACGTCGGGGCCGGGTCGAGCAGGAGGTGGCCGTCGGGCCGCAGCAGCGCCCGGAGCGCGCGGAGCACGTCCGGACGCGGCCGGACGCCCCGCAGGCTGACCACGTCGTAACGGCCCGTCAGCAGGGCGGCCACCGCCGGGTCGTCCGGCAGTCCCCGGTGCGCCTCCTCCACCCTCCCCGCTGCCAGCGCCACCTCCACCAGCGGGGTGACGTCCAGCCCGTCGAAGGCGGTGTACGGGAAGTACGCCTTCGCCGCCGCGCAGAAGTGGCCCCCGCCGCAGTTGACGTCCAGCCAGCTCTCCGGTTCGGGCGCCACCGCCCGCACCGCCCGGGCCGCCAGGAGGAACCGCAGCCGCTCCACCGGGCCCGGCGGCCCGTCGTCGGGCGGCGCCCCGGCCGACGGGCCGGCCAAAGGGTCGACGGGGCCCTGCGGTTCCGGCACGACGACCTCGGCCACGGCGGCTCCTCACCTCGGAAACAACAGGGGGGATCCCCGGGAACGAAAGCGGGCAAACCGGAACCTAGGGCGTCCCGCCGCAGGACGCAAAGACGCGGCCCCGACGTGCCGGTACTGTTCCGCCAATGAGCTCGCTACATCTCGACGACTTCACGGACCGGATCCAGCGTCCCCACGGCAGCGTGCGCCGTGACGCGGAGGCGCGCCGGGAGCGGCAGGCCGTACCGGCCGGGTCGCTGGGACGTCTGGACGAACTGGGGGAGTGGCTCGCGGCCGCCCAGCACAGCGTGCCGGTGCGCCCCGTGGAGCGGCCCAAGGCCGTGCTCTTCGCGGCCGACCACGGCGTGGCCTCGCTCGACGTGTCCGGGCGCCCGGCCGGCACCGCCGCACGGCTGGTGCGGGACGTGCTGGAGGGCGTCAGCCCGGTCGCCGTCGTCGCCCGCCGGCAGGACGTGCCGGTGCGGATCGTGGACATGGCGCTGGACTGCGACCCCGAGGAGCTGCCCGCCGAGGTGGCCGGCCACCGGGTCCGCCGGGGCAGCGGACGGATCGACGTCGAGGACGCGCTCACCGCCGAGGAGGCGGAGGCCGCCTTCCGCGCGGGCGTCGCGATCGCCGACGAGGAGGCCGACGCCGGAACCGACCTGGTCGTCCTCGGGGACGTCAGCGTCGGCGGCACCACCCCGGCCGCCGTGCTGATCGCCGCCCTCTGCGGCACCGACGCCTCGGTGGTGACCGGCCGCGGCGGCGCCGGCATCGACGACCTGGCGTGGATGCGCAAGTGCGCCGCGATCCGCGACGCCCTGCGCCGCGCCCGCCCGGTCCTCGGCGACCAGCTCAAGCTGCTGGCCGCGGTGGGCGGCGCCGACCTGGCCGCCATGACCGGGTTCCTGCTCCAGTGCGCGGTCCGCCGCACCCCGGTCGTCCTGGACGGCGTGGTCTGTGCCGCCGCCGCGCTGGTGGCCCAGCGGGTCGCCTTCCGGGCCCCCGACTGGTGGCTGGCCGGCCACCGCAGCGGCGAGCCCGCGCAGGGCAAGGCGCTGGACCGGATGGCGCTGGAGCCCCTGCTGGACCACGGCGTGGCCGTCGGCGAGGGCCTGGGCGCCCTGCTGGCGCTGCCGATGGTGCGGGCCGCCGCCGCGCTCGCCGCCGAACTCCCGGCGGTCGCGGAGGGAGCCGCGCAGGATGTCGCGGAGGAGTCCGAGGAGAAGACCACGGGAGAGCCCGCCGAGGAGTCCCCGCAGGGGTCCGCGGGGGAGCGGCCTGTCGCGTAACGGGCGTGGTCCTCAGGTCCACCCTCCTCCGACCGGTTTCTCCGACCGGAGGAGGATGTGACGATCCTCAAATAGGACCAGGGGGCTACCAGGTCAGCGCACCGCATGGGTCAGGATGGAGGCGGCGGTCCCGCCCCCACCCGGCGCCTTCCACGCACCGTGCCCTCACCTCGTAGAGAGACCCTGACCCTTATGTCCTGGCTGTCCAGATTCAGCCTCGCGCAGCGGGCCCTGATAGGTCTGATGTCGCTCATCGCGCTGATCTTCGGCGTCATCGCGATCCCGCAGCTCAAGCAGCAGCTGCTTCCCTCCATCGAACTGCCCATGGTCTCGGTGATCGCGCCGTACCAGGGCGCTTCGCCGGACGTGGTGGAGAAGCAGGTCGTCGAACCCCTGGAGAACGGCATCAAGGCCGTCGACGGGATCGAGAGCCTGACCTCCACGGCGAGCGAGGGCAGTGCCGTGATCATGGCCTCCTTCGACTACGGCCCGGACACCAAGCAGCTGGTCGCCGACGTCCAGCAGGCCATCAACCGCGCCGGGAACATGCTGCCCGAGGGCGTCGACCCGCAGGTGATCGCCGGTTCCTCCGACGACATCCCGGCCGTGGTCCTCTCGGTCACCGCCGACATGGACCAGCAGGCGCTCGCCGACCGGATGGACACCTCGGTCGTCCCCGAGCTGGAGAAGATCGACGGCGTCGGCCAGGCCACGGTCACCGGTGTGCGCGAACTCCAGGTCACCGTCACCCCCGACGACGCCAAGCTGGCCCGCGCGGGCCTGACCACCGCCTCGCTCACCCAGGCCCTCCAGGCCGGCGGCGCGAGCATCCCGGCCGGCTCCTTCGCCGAGGACGGCGCCAACCGCACCGTCCAGGTCGGTGGGGGCTTCACCTCGCTGAAGCAGATCGAGAACCTCACCCTGGTCGGTGAGGACGGCGGCCGCCCGGTCAAGCTCTCCTCGGTCGCCGAGGTCGATCAGAAGCCCGCCGCGGCCACCTCGCTGACCCGCACCAACGGTGAGCCCAGCCTCGCCGTGATGGTCACCATGGACCGTGACGGCAGCGCCGTCGCCATCTCGGACGCCGTCCAGGAGAAGCTGCCAGACCTCCGCGCCGCCATCGGCTCGGGCGCCGCGGTCACCGTGGTCACCGACCAGGGCCCGGCCGTCGCCGACGCCATCTCCGGCCTCACCACCGAGGGCGCGCTGGGCCTCGTCTTCGCGGTCGTGGTGATCCTGGTCTTCCTGACCTCCATCCGCTCCACGCTGGTCACCGCGGTGTCCATCCCGCTCTCGGTGGTCCTCACCCTGATCGTGCTGTGGACCCGCGACACCTCGCTCAACATGCTCACCCTGGGCGGCCTGACCATCGCCATCGGCCGGGTCGTCGACGACTCGATCGTGGTGCTGGAGAACATCAAGCGCCACCTCGGCTACGGCACCGAGCGCAAGGAGGCCATCCTCAAGGCCGTCCGCGAGGTCGCCGGCGCCATCACCTCCTCCACCCTGACCACGGTCGCGGTCTTCCTGCCGATCGGCCTGGTCGGCGGCATGGTGGGCGAGCTGTTCAGCGACTTCAGCCTCACCGTCACCATCGCCATGCTGGCCTCGCTGCTGGTGTCGCTGACGGTCGTCCCGGTCCTCTCCTACTGGTTCCTGCGCGCTCCGAAGCACACCCCGGAGGACGCCGAGGAGGCCCGGCGCAAGGCCGAGGAGGCCGAGCGCAAGAGCCGTCTGCAGCGCCTGTACGTGCCGGTGCTGCGCTTCGCCACCCGCCGTCGCCTCACCAGCGTGCTGATCGCCGTGCTGGTCCTGGTCGGCACGCTCGGCATGACGCCGCTGCTCAAGACCAACTTCCTGGACCAGGGCGACCAGGACGTCATCTCGGTCTCCCAGGAACTGGAGCCGGGCACCAGCCTGTCCGCCACGGACGAGGCCGCCGCCAAGGTCGAGAAGATGATCTCCGGCATCGACGGCGTCAAGGACCAGCAGGTCTCCGTCGGCAGCTCGGGCTGGATGGCCGCCTTCGGTGGCGGCACCGGCACCAACCAGGCGTCCTTCCAGGTCATGGTCGAGGACGGCGCCTCCTACGACGCCGTCCAGAAGGACATCGAGGACGGTCTCGCCGGCCTGGACGACGTCGGCGACACCAAGATCGCCGCGGCCGGCGGCTTCGGCGGCACGGACCTCGCGGTGGTCGTCAAGGCCGCCGACCGCGACGTGCTCGCCGAGGCGACCGAGAAGGTCACCAAGACGGTCGAGGGCCTGGACGACGTCACCGACGTCACCAGCGACCTCGCCCAGTCCGTGCCCCGGATCCAGGTCCGCGCCAACGAGAAGGCGGCCGCGGCCGGCTTCAACGACCAGGCCCTCGGCGCCGTCGTCACCCAGGCGGTCCGCGGCACCACCGCCGGCAAGGCGACGCTGGACGACGCCGAGCGCGACATCGTGATCACCTCGGCCAAGCCCGCCGACACCGTGCGGGAGCTGAAGAACCTGCGCCTCGGCCAGGTGAAGCTCTCCCAGGTCGCCGACGTGAAGCTGGTGGACGGCCCGGTCTCGCTGACCCGGATCGACGGTCAGCGCGCCGTCAACGTCACCGCCCGCCCGACCGCCGACAACACCGGCGCGGTCAGCGCGGAGCTGATGACGGCACTCGACAAGCTGGAGCTCCCCAAGGGCGCCACCGCCGAGATCGCCGGTGTCACCGAGCAGCAGGACGAGGCGTTCACCAACCTCTTCCTGGCCATGCTGGCCGCCGTCGCCATCGTGTTCATGCTGCTGGTCGGCACCTTCCGGTCGCTCGCCCAGCCGCTGATCCTGCTGGTGTCCATCCCGTTCGCCGCCACCGGCGCGCTCGGCCTGCTGATCGCCACCGGCATCCCGATGGGCGTCCCGGCGATGATCGGCATGCTGATGCTGATCGGCATCGTGGTCACCAACGCGATCGTGCTGATCGACCTGATCAACCAGTACCGGGCGCAGGGCTACGGCATCGTCGAGGCGGTGATCGAGGGTGGCCGGCACCGTCTGCGGCCCATCCTGATGACCGCGCTGGCGACCATCTTCGCCCTGGTGCCGATGGCGCTCGGCATCACCGGCCACGGCGGCTTCATCGCCCAGCCGCTGGCGGTGGTGGTGATCGGCGGTCTGATCACCTCGACGCTGCTCACGCTGCTGCTCGTGCCGACGCTGTACGCGATGCTGGAGCTCCGCAAGGAGCGGCGCGCGGCCAAGCGCGCCGCGAAGCGGGGGACCACGGCCCCCGGGGACGGGGACGACACCCCCACCCCCAGCGCGGAGCCCGAGCCCGTCCGGGCCTGACGCGACACCGCGACACCGCGACACGGGAAGGCCCCCGGCGCCGACGAGGCGCCGGGGGCCTTCCCCCTTTTCTTTTCGGATTCCCCGGTCTCCCCGGTCTCCCCGGTCTCTCCGGTTTCTCCGTCGTCCGTCAGGCGAGGTTCTTGCGGACCTCGGCCGCGGCCTCCTCGCCGTAGGCCTCGGCGAAACGCTCCATGAAGTGGGCCCGGTGGAGCTGGTACTCCTGGGTGCCCACCGTCTCGATCACCAGGGTCGCCAGCATGCAGCCGATCTGCGCGGCCCGCTCCAGCGAGACGCCCCAGGCCAGACCGGACAGGAAGCCGGCCCGGAAGGCGTCGCCCACACCGGTCGGGTCCGCCTTGCGGTTCTCCTTCGGCACGCAGACCTCGATCGAGGGCTCGCCGCGCCGCTCGACGCGCACGCCGCGCGAGCCGAGCGTGGTCACCCGGTGGCCGACCTTGGCGAGGATCTCCTCGTCCGACCAGCCGGTCTTCGACTCGATGAGGCCCTTCTCGTACTCGTTGGAGAAGAGGTACGTCGCCCCGTCGAGGAGGATGCGGATCTCCTGGCCGTCCATCCGCGCGATCTGCTGCGAGAAGTCCGCGGCGAACGGGATGCCTCGGGTACGGCACTCCTCGGTGTGGCGGAGCATCGCCTCGGGGTCGTCGGCGCCGATGAGGACCAGGTCCAGCCCGCCCACCCGGTCGGCGACGGTCTTCAGCTCGATCAGCCGGGCCTCGCTCATCGCGCCCGTGTAGAAGGAACCGATCTGGTTGTGGTCGGCGTCGGTGGTGCACACGAACCGGGCGGTGTGCAGCGTCTCGGAGATGCGCACGGAGGCGGTGTCCACGCCGTGCCGGTCGAGCCAGGCGCGGTACTCGTCGAAGTCGGAGCCCGCCGCGCCGACCAGGATCGGGGCGGTGCCGAGCTGGCCCATGCCGAAGGCGATGTTCGCCCCGACACCGCCGCGGCGGACGTCGAGCTGGTCGACCAGGAAGGAGAGCGAGACCGTGTGCAGCTGGTCCGCGACGAGCTGGTCGGCGAACCTGCCCGGGAAGGTCATGAGGTGGTCGGTGGCGATGGAGCCGGTGACTGCGATGCGCACGGCGGATTCTCCTGGCTGGCGGCTGGTGACCTACCGATGGTAGGCGGCGCGCGCGGCGGGAGGGGCGCGAGTCTGCCATCGGGGGGAACCGGGTGCGCCCCGCGTACGTCCCATCGGCGACTCCTGATGAGGGGTGCGGCCACGGACGGCTGGTGAGGTGGAGGAGCACAGTGGTGAACGACGACGCGCGACGTTCCGGTGCGGAACAGGACCCGGGCGAGCGCCCCGCGACGGGCGACGCCGACCGGCAGGGCCCGCGCGGGCACGACCCGGCGGCTCCGGCGACCCCGGCGGCTCCGGCCACCCCCGAGTCCTCCGCGTCCTCCACGGGCCCCTCGGCCCCCTCGGCCCCCTCGACGGCGGCTGACGCGGCCGGGAGCGGCGGCTCCCGCGAGGACGGGCCCGGGGCCGGGCGGCGTCCGGCCGTGTCGCGGGGGCGGCTGGCGGTGGCCGCGGTGACGGCGGCGGTGCTGGTGGTCGGCGGGGTGGGCACGTACGTCACCTCCTCGGCCGGCGGGCCGGCGGCGGCCTCGCCCGCGGAGGCGTCCGAGCCGGAGCCGTTGCCGCTGGACGGCTACGGCGCGGTGCCGCAGGGGCTGCACATCGTCGCCCCCGACGGCTCGCTGCCCCAGGGGCCGGACACCGCCCCCGTCCACCGGACCGACGGAGAGGTCTCCCGCGACCGGGTGGCCGCACTGGCCGCGGCGCTCGGCCTGGAGAGCACGCCCAGGGCCGAGGGCACGGCGTGGAAGGCCGGCGACGGGCTGGTCGTCAACCGCAAGGCGCCCGGCTCCTGGACGTTCACCCGTCCGGCGCCCGGCGGGAAGACCCCCGTGTCCGAGGAGCGGGCCAGGGCCGCCGCCGACCCGGTGCTGAAGGCCGCCGGGCAGGACGACGGCCGGGTGGACGCGAGCGGCACCCTGGGCGCCGAACGGACCGTCGATGTCGAGCCGTTGGTCGGCGGACTGCCCACGCACGGGTGGACCACCTCCCTCAGGGTGGGACCGGACGCCTCGGTGACCTCCGGCGCCGGGCAGCTCGCCGAGCCGGTCCGCGGCGACACCTACCCCGTGGTCGGCGCCGGCACGGCGCTCAAGGAGGTCAACCGGCTGAGCGCCGCCGTCGGCGGCGCGCCCGAACCCGGCTGCGCCAGCGCGGTGCCCCACACCGACGGCGGGGGAGAGGGACGGCCCTCCGCCGAGGTGCCCCCCGCCGACCCCTGCACCCCCGAGAAGCAGGTCGAACGGCGCACCGCCACCGTGGAGAGCGCCGAGTTCGGCCTCGCCGCGCACTTCGTGGACGGCCGCCAGGTGCTGGTGCCCTCCTGGCTGTTCCGGGTGCGCGTCCTGGAGGCGGGCGACCTGCTGACCCTGTCCCACCCCGCGGTCGAACCGGCCTACCTCACCGCGCCGGGCGCGACGCCCACCGAGCGACCGAGCCCCCGGCCGACCGGCCCGGACGACGGGACCGGCACCGACCGGGCACGCGTCACCGGCTACCGGGCCGAGGACGGCCGCCTCACCGTCGCCTTCGAGGCGGGCGTCTGCTCCGACTTCACGGTGCGGACCGAGGAGCGGGGCGACCGCGTCCGGGTCACCGTCGTCGAGAAGAAGTGGGAGGACCGGGTCTGCGTCATGATCGCCAAGATCCACCACCGCACCGTGGAGCTCGCCGAGCCGCTCGGCGACCGCGCGGTGGTCGACCAGGACGGACGCACCGTGCCCCGTGAGAAGGAGCCGCGCCCCTCGACGCGGTGAGCCCCCGCCCCCAACGCCCGAGGGCGGCGCCCCCCTTGCGGGGAGCGCCGCCCTCGGTGGTGCCGGGGAGCCCGGCTCAGTTGAACGAGTCGCCGCAGGCGCAGGAGCCCGTGGCGTTCGGGTTGTCGATCGTGAAGCCCTGCTTCTCGATGGTGTCGACGAAGTCGATGGAGGCGCCGCCCAGGTACGGGGCGCTCATGCGGTCGGTGACGACCTTGACGCCGTCGAAGTCCTTCACGACGTCGCCGTCGAGCGAGCGCTCGTCGAAGAACAGCTGGTAACGCAGACCCGAGCAGCCGCCGGGCTGAACGGCGACGCGCAGCGCGAGGTCGTCACGCCCTTCCTGGTCGAGCAGGGCCTTGACCTTGGCCGCGGCGGCGTCGCTCAGGATGATGCCGTCGGTGACGGTGGTCTTCTCGTCCGATACGGACATCTGATCTCTCCCGGGTTGTACGGAGACTGCTTGCCGACGATTCAACCCGCACGGCCGCGGATTCATTCCGCCCCGCCCGGGCGAAGCCGAGAGCCTGGGGCGTCGCTCGTCCCTCCTCATGCTCGCACACGCCCGGGACCCAGGACAGCGCCCGCCCGGCCGGGGGGCCGACCGGGATTCACGTCACATCGACGCTATCGGCCGTCCTCAAACCGGGCGGCAGAGGTTATGATAGATAGCGTCATTTCGACGAAAAGGGAAAGACCGCCTCCCGCTCCGGGAGACCGCAGAACAGAAAGGGTGCGTGTGGTGACCACCGCCCAGCCCCAGGAGCTCGACGTAACGCCGACGCCGCTCGCGCTGCTCCTCCTCGGCCGCGAGGCCGACCCGCGGAGCGAGCGGGGCGTCGAGTGCCCCGGCGACCTTCCGTCGCCGTCCGACCCGGACCTGGTGGAGCGCGCCCGCGCGGCCAAGGAGAAGCTCGGGGACAAGGTCTTCGTGCTCGGCCACCACTACCAGCGCGACGAGGTCATCCAGTTCGCGGACGTCACCGGTGACTCCTTCAAGCTCGCCCGCGACGCCGCGGCGCGCCCGGAGGCCGAGTACATCGTCTTCTGCGGCGTCCACTTCATGGCCGAGTCGGCCGACATCCTCACCTCCGACGACCAGAAGGTCGTGCTGCCCGACCTCGCCGCCGGCTGCTCCATGGCCGACATGGCGACGGCCGAGCAGGTCGCCGAGTGCTGGGACGTGCTGACCGAGGCCGGCGTGGCCGAGCAGGTCGTCCCCGTCTCGTACATGAACTCCTCCGCCGACATCAAGGCCTTCACCGGCCGGCACGGCGGTCTGATCTGCACGTCGTCCAACGCCAGGCGGGCGCTGGAGTGGGCGTTCGAGCAGGGCGAGAAGGTCCTCTTCCTGCCCGACCAGCACCTGGGCCGCAACACCGCGGTGCGGGACATGGGGATGTCACTCGAGGACTGCGTCGTCTACAACCCGCACAAGCCGAACGGCGGGCTCACCGCCGAGGAGCTGCGGGCGGCGAAGATGATCCTGTGGCGCGGCCACTGCTCGGTGCACGGGCGGTTCAGCCTGGACTCGGTGAACGACGTGCGGGAGCGGATCCCGGGCGTCAACGTGCTGGTGCACCCCGAGTGCCGCCACGAGGTGGTCGCCGCCGCGGACTTCGTCGGGTCGACGGAGTACATCATCAAGGCGCTGGAGGCGGCGCCGGCCGGCTCCAAGTGGGCCATCGGCACGGAGCTCAACCTGGTCCGGCGGCTGGCGAACCGTTTCGCCCCCGAGGGCAAGGAGGTCGTCTTCCTCGACCGCACGGTGTGCTTCTGCTCGACGATGAACCGGATCGACCTCCCGCACCTGGTGTGGGCGCTGGAGTCCCTCGCCGAGGGGAAGCTGGTGAACCGGATCCAGGTCGACCGGGAGACCGAGACCTACGCGAAGCTGGCCCTCGACCGCATGCTGGCCCTCCCGTAACGGTCCGCCCCGGCGGCGTGGGCGCAGGCCGGCGCGTACGCACGCCGCCCCGCGCCCGCGCGGGGCGGCTACCGCTCGCGGCGGACCAGGTAGGCGACCCCGCCCCCCGGGGCGGGGGTCTCGCCCAGGTACCGCTGCCCCCGCATCTCGCACCACGCCGGGATGTCCAGCCGCGCCGCCTTGTCGTCGGAGAGCACCCGCACGACACCCCCGACCGGCACGTCCCCGATGACCTTCGCCAGCTCGATCACCGGGATCGGACACCGCCGCCCCAGCGTGTCGACCACCCGCTCGTCCCCCGACGGCGCCGCCCCGCCGGTCTCCTCCCGCGCCGAGGGCGCCCCCAGCTGCGCCCGCACCGAGGACACCACCCCCGGCAGCACGTCGAGGAACGCCTCCACGTCCTCGTCCCGCGTCCCCGGCGGCAGCGACACCCGGACGTTGCCCTCGCTCAGCACCCCCATGGCCCGCAGCACATGGCTCGGCACCAGCGTGCTGCTGGAGCAGGAGGAGCCGGAGGAGACGGAGAACCCCGCCCGGTCCAGCCCGTGCAGCAGCGCCTCCCCGTCGACGTAGAGGCAGGAGAAGGTGATGATCCCCGGCAGCCGCCGCTCCGGGTCGCCCACCACCTCCACGTCGGTCAGCAGCTCCGGGACCCGCGCCCGGATCCGCCCGGTGAGCTCCCGCAGTCGCGCCGCCTCCGCCGCGGCCTCGGCCCGCACCGCCCGCAGCGAGGCGGCGGCCGCCACCACCGCGGGGATGTTCTCGAACCCCGGCGCCCGCCCCGACTCCCGGTCGTCCGCCGGCCCGGGCGGCGAGAACCGCACCCCCTTGCGGACCGCGAGCAGGCCCACCCCGGCCGGCCCGCCCCACTTGTGGGCGCTCGCCGCCAGCAGCGACCAGGCGCCCTCCACCGGACCCCAGGCCAGCGACTGCGCCGCGTCCACCAGCAGCGGCACCCCGGCCGACCGGCACGCCTCGGCGGCCTCGGCCACCGGCTGCACCGTGCCCACCTCGTGGTTGGCGGACTGCAGGCAGGCCAGCGCGGTGTCCGCGCGCAGCGCGCCGGCGAACTCCGCCGCGTCCACCGCGCCGCCCCGGTCCACGCCGACCCGGGTCACCGTGCCGCCGCCGGCCTCGTGCGCCTCCGCCGCGTGCAGCACGCAGGAGTGTTCGACCGCTGACACGATCAGGTGGTGTCCGACCCGGCGCCGGCCGGCGAGCGCGCCCGCCACGCCGGTGTGCACGGCACGGGTTCCGGAGGTGGTGAACGTCAGCTCGTCCGGGCGGCAGCCCACCGCCTCCGCGGCGGCCTCGCGCGCGGCGTCCAGCAGCAACCGGGCCCGGCGGCCCTCCCGGTGGAGGCGGGCCGGGTCGGCCCACCCCTCGTCCAGGGACGCCTGGAGGGCCTGGCGGGCGACGGTATGGAGGGGGACCGCGGAGGCGGCGTCGAAGTACGGCACGCCCGTACGCTACCGGGCCGTTCGGCCCTTCTTCGGTGCGGCGGGCGCCGCGCCCGCGGAGCACGGCCACTGGAGACGAGGGACCGTCAATCGGGTGAAAACGACGCGCCGTCGGGAGGGCAAACGGACGGCGCCCGTCCGTGCGGCCACCCCTTCGGGGTGTCGGGCGGCGCGTTGGGGGACCCTCCTCGCGCGACCCCAAAAAGCGTCCAGTAGGGTTTGGTCCGCATAAACATCCAAACCCCTGCCCGACGCAGGACGGCGACCGACCAGCGTTAAGGCCGCAGCCAACCAGCGCGGGCGAGACTCTCGGGAAGGCGCTACGTGAGTCCCAACGGCTCCGACCGCTCGCCGCGGCGCCCGATGCGGCGGAAGCTGCTGCAGGCACTGACTGCGGGCCTGGTCCTGGCGACCGCGACTGGTTGCACATACGAGGACTTCCCTCGCCTCGGCATGCCCACCCCGACCACGGAAGAGGCTCCGCGGATCCTCTTCCTGTGGCAGGGCACCTGGGCAGCCGCGCTGGCCACCGGCGTGCTCGTGTGGGGACTGATCCTGTGGAGTTCCTTCTACCACCGGCGCAGCCGGACCAAGGTGGAAGTGCCTCCGCAGACCCGCTACAACATGCCGCTCGAGGCGCTGTACACGATCGTCCCGCTGATCATCGTCTCGGTGTTCTTCTACTTCACCGCCCGCGACGAGGCCAAGCTCCTCGAGACCGTGGACAAGCCCGACGTGACGGTCAACGTCGTCGGCTACCAGTGGAGCTGGGGCTTCAACTACATCGAGAACGTCGACGGCGTTTCCGGTGACGCGAAGACCGACAAGAACCTGGACGCCATCCCGGACAAGTTCCGGAAGGCGTTCCCGGAGAACGCCGGCGGCGTCCACGACTTCGGCATCCCCGCCACGCGGAACCCGCAGAACGGCGACCCCGGGCCGACGCTCTGGCTGCCCAAGGGCCAGAAGGTCCGCTTCGTGCTCACCTCGCGCGACGTGATCCACTCCTTCTGGACGGTTCCGTTCCTGATGAAGCAGGACGTGATCCCGGGCCACACCAACGTCTTCGAGGTGACCCCCTCCAAGGAGGGCACCTTCAAGGGCAAGTGCGCCGAACTCTGCGGTGTCGACCACTCCCGCATGCTGTTCAACGTGAAGGTCGTCTCCCCCGAGCGGTACGAGCAGCACCTCAAGGAACTCGCTGAGAAGGGGCAGACCGGTTACGTTCCCGCCGGCATCGCGCAGACGAGCCACGAGAAGAACCGGGAGACGAACGTACTGTGAGCATCCTCAACCAACCCCAGGGTGCCGCTCCGGGCTCGTACTACCAGGACGAGCACCCGGTTCGCACCAAGACGCCGGGCAACCTCGTGGTCAAGTGGCTCACCACCACCGACCACAAGACGATCGGCACGCTCTACCTGGTCACCTCGTTCATCTTCTTCTGCGTCGGCGGCGTGATGGCGCTGCTCATGCGCGCCGAGCTGGCCCGTCCGGGCACGCAGCTGATCTCGAACGAGCAGTTCAACCAGGCGTTCACGATGCACGGCACGATCATGCTGCTGATGTTCGCGACGCCGCTGTTCGCCGGCTTCGCGAACTGGATCATGCCGCTGCAGATCGGCGCGCCCGACGTGGCGTTCCCGCGGCTGAACATGTTCGCCTACTGGCTCTACCTGTTCGGCTCGACGATCGCGGTGGGCGGCTTCCTCACGCCGCAGGGCGCCGCCGACTTCGGCTGGTTCGCCTACAGCCCGCTGTCCGACGCCATCCACTCGCCGGGTCTCGGCGGTGACCTCTGGATCATGGGTCTGGCCCTCTCGGGCTTCGGCACCATCCTCGGCTCGGTCAACTTCATCACCACGATCATCTGCATGCGCGCGCCCGGCATGACCATGTTCCGCATGCCGATCTTCACGTGGAACGTGCTGCTGACCGGTGTCCTGGTCCTGCTCGCCTTCCCGGTCCTCGCCGCCGCGCTCTTCGCGCTGGAGGCCGACCGGAAGTTCGGCACCCACATCTTCGACCCGTCCAACGGCGGCGCCCTGCTGTGGCAGCACCTCTTCTGGTTCTTCGGCCACCCCGAGGTGTACATCATCGCGCTGCCGTTCTTCGGCATCGTCTCCGAGGTCATCCCGGTCTTCTCCCGCAAGCCGATCTTCGGCTACATGGGTCTGGTCGGCGCGACCATCGCGATCGCCGGTCTCTCGGTGACGGTGTGGGCGCACCACATGTACGTCACCGGCGGTGTGCTGCTGCCGTTCTTCTCCTTCATGACCTTCCTGATCGCGGTACCGACCGGTGTGAAGTTCTTCAACTGGATCGGCACCATGTGGAAGGGCTCGCTGTCCTTCGAGACGCCGATGCTCTGGTCGGTCGGCTTCCTGGTCACCTTCCTCTTCGGTGGTCTGACCGGCGTGATCCTGGCCTCGCCGCCGCTGGACTTCCACATCTCCGACTCCTACTTCGTGGTGGCGCACTTCCACTACGTGGTGTTCGGCACCGTGGTGTTCGCGATGTTCGCCGGCTTCCACTTCTGGTGGCCGAAGTTCACCGGCAAGATGCTCGACGAGCGTCTCGGCAAGATCACCTTCTGGACGCTGTTCGTCGGCTTCCACGGCACCTTCCTGGTGCAGCACTGGCTGGGTGCCGAGGGCATGCCGCGCCGCTACGCGGACTACCTGGCCGCCGACGGCTTCACCGCCCTCAACACGGTGTCCACCATCGGCTCGTTCGTCCTCGGCCTCTCCTTCCTGCCGTTCATCTACAACGTCTGGAAGACCGCCAAGTACGGCAAGCCGGTCGGCGTGGACGACCCGTGGGGCTACGGCCGTTCGCTGGAGTGGGCGACCTCCTGCCCGCCGCCGCGCCACAACTTCCTCACCCTGCCGCGGATCCGCAGTGAATCCCCGGCGTTCGACCTGCACCACCCCGACCTGGCGGCCCTCGACGAGCTCGAGAACCGCGACGTCGAGGGGGCTGCCCTCGCTGGTGGAAAGGAGGCCGGCAAGTGAAGATCCAGGGCAAGATGTTCATCTGGCTGAGCGTCTTCATCCTGGCCGTGGCGATCGTCTACGGTCTGTGGTCGAAGGAGCCGGTCGGTACCACGGCGCTCTTCCTGGCGTTCGGCCTGTGCATCATGGTCGGCTACTACCTGGCCTTCACGGCCCGGCGGGTCGACCAGATGGCGCAGGACGACAAGGAGGCCGACGTCGCGGACGAGGCCGGCGAGCTGGGCTTCTTCTCCCCGCACAGCTGGCAGCCGCTGCTGCTGGGCCTCGGCGGAGCGTTCGCCTTCCTGTCGGTCGCGATCGGCTGGTGGCTGATGTACTTCTCGGCCCCGTTCATCGTGATCGGTCTCTTCGGGTGGGTCTTCGAGTACTACCACGGTGAGAACCGGACCCAGTGACGCCCGCCTCCACGGAGGCGCCACCGCACGCGACACCCCGGCGCCCCGGGTCTCCTCAGGGAGGCCCGGGGCGCCGGCGTTCTCCCCGGGTCCCCAGGTGGGAGCGGGGGCACCCCGCGGACACGCTCCGCGACCGGGCCGTCACCCGGACGGCCCATCACGCGCTGCCCGGTCGCCGGGCCGTCCCTAGCGTGGTGCCATGAGCCACACGACCGCGCGCACCCGCCCCCGCACCGCCGCCGGCGTCCTGCTGGCCTCGGCCCTCGCGGCCACCACCGCCGCCTGCGGCTCCTCCGAACAGCCCCTCGCCGCCCCGGAGGCCTACCAGGCGGCCAACGGCATCACCCTCAAGGGGCCCATAGGCAACGGACGGAAGGCGGACCCGGACAAACCCCTCGAGGTCACCGCCGCCTCCTTCCAGGGCCGGATGACGGACGTCACCGCCGTCGACTCCGCCGGCCGCTACCTGGCCGGTGAACTCTCCGCCGACGGCCGCCGCTGGCACAGCACCACCCCGCTGGCCGGCGACGCCCGCTACACGGTCCGCGTCAGCACCGTCGACGAGGACGGCGCCGCCGGGCGCAAGGTCCTGAACTTCGCCACCGGGAAGCCGACCGCGAAGCAGGTCCTGGACGTCGCGTTCGGCCCGAAGACCGGCACCTACGGCGTCGGGCAGCCCGTCACGGCGGAACTGAGCGCCCCGGTCAGGAGCCCCGCCCAGCGTGCCGTGGTGGAGCGCGCCCTGCGGGTGGAGTCCACGCCCGCCGTGGCGGGCTCCTGGCACTGGGTGGACGACAAGGAGCTGCACTTCCGGCCCAAGGACTACTGGCCCGTCCAGGCCACCGTCCGGGTCCGCAGCAACCTGGAGGGGATAAAGGTCGGCGACCGGATGTGGGGCGGGCGCAGTGCCCCGCTCGAACTCACCATCGGCGACAAGGTGGTGGCCCTCACCGACGCGGGCTCCCACCGGATGACCGTCTACAAGAACGGCGAGGAGATCAAGTCGTTCCCGGTGACCACCGGCAAGCCCGGCTTCGACACCCGCAACGGCGTCAAGGTGGTGCTCGCCAAGGAGCGCTTCGTACGCATGCGCGGCACCAGCATCGGCATCGCCGAGGGCAGCGCGGAGTCGTACGACCTGCCGGTGCACTTCGCCACCCGGGTGACCTGGAGCGGCGAGTACGTGCACGCCGCCCCCTGGTCGGTGGGCTCGCAGGGCGTCGCCAACGTCAGCCACGGCTGCACCGGCATGAGCACGGAGAACGCCGAGTGGTTCTTCGAGAACGTCCGGGAGGGTGACGTCGTCGAGGTGGTCAACTCCGCCGGCGACATGATGGAGCCGTTCGGCAACGGCTTCGGCGACTGGAACCTGGACTGGGAGAAGTGGCAGGCCGGCTCCGCTCTCAGCGGCGAGGGCGCCGGGGCGCCCGGGCCCGCCGACCGCGCGCGCCTGTCCCCGCAGTCGCACTGAGCCCCGACCCGCACGGGTGAGAAGAGCCGAAAGGGTGGCGGGGCCCGCGCGGGCCCCGCCACCCCCTCACGTCGTCCCCCGGAGCGTCTTGAGCGCCTTGAGCGCCAGGAGCGCCGGAAGCGCCGGGGGTGCCGCTCAGCCCGTCAGGGCCGCCCGGCGGCGCAGCAGCCCGGCCAGGGCCTCGGCGCACTCCACCGGGTCCACCGGCATGGTCACCGCCGCGTCCGCCCGGCACCAGGTGGCCAGCCAGGCGTCCTGCGGGCGGGCCATCAGCAGCAGCACCGGCGGGCAGCGGAAGATCTCGTCCTTGATCTGGCGGCAGACGCCCATGCCGCCCATGGGAACGGCCTCGCCGTCCAGGACGCAGACGTCGATCCCGCCCTTGTCGAGCTCACGGACCACCGCCTCGGGGGTGGCGCACTCGACGAACTCCACGGGCGGCACGTCCGCGGCCGGACGCCGTCCGACGGCGAGCCGGACCTGTTCCCGGGTGTTGGCGTCGTCGCTGTAGAGCAGCACCGTCGCGGTCGCCTGCATCCGTGCCTCCGCAAGATAGAACCGGGATGGGGAACTGTGGAACGGGAACCACCTGAACCACGGGTACCGATGCCGCGGATGCTACTCCTCACGACACCCCGCCGACACCGCCCGGCACACGTGTTCGCCACCGGTTCGAGGGGCCTTCCGGCACCCCGGGTGCGGGCCGTACGGCCCAGTCGTGGGGCCCAGACACTCCGAACGGCACCCCCGGGAGTGAGGGCGGGATAAGCGACCGACATAATGTCGGTCGTGGCGACAGCAACGACAGTAGAAACCGGGCACGCGCACCCGTCGGTCAACAGGCCGAACCTCACCAGCGTCGGAACCATCATCTGGCTGAGTTCCGAGCTGATGTTCTTCGCGGCCCTCTTCGCGATGTACTTCACCCTGCGATCGGTTACGGGTACCGATCACTGGAAGGAAATGGCCGACACGCTGAACTTCCCGTTCTCGGCGGCCAACACCACGATCCTGGTGCTCTCCTCCCTCACCTGTCAGCTCGGCGTGTTCGCCGCCGAGCGGGGCGACGTGAAGAAGCTCCGGATGTGGTTCATCGTCACCTTCATCATGGGTGCGATCTTCGTCGGCGGTCAGGTGTACGAGTACACGGCCCTGGTGGCGCACGAGGGCCTGACGCTCTCGTCCGACCCGTACGGCTCCGTGTTCTACCTGACCACCGGCTTCCACGGACTTCACGTGACAGGCGGCCTCATCGCCTTCCTGTTCGTCCTGGGCCGTACCTACGCGGCCCGGCGGTTCACCCACGAGCAGGCGACGGCCGCGATCGTCGTGTCCTACTACTGGCACTTCGTCGATGTCGTCTGGATCGGCCTCTTCGCCACGATCTACATGATCAAGTAGTCGGGCAGGCCGTCCACGGCCTCTCCCATTCCAGAAGCATCGACGCAGAAGATCCTGACACCGGGGTAATCCGTGAAAAAGCTCTCCGCACGACGACGCCATCCGCTGGCGGCGATCGTCGTCCTCATCCTCGCGCTGGCGGCCACGGGGGGGCTGTACGCCGCGTTCGCGCCCGCGGGCGAGGCGAAGGCCGAAGAAACAGCCCAGTCCCTCGCCATCGACGAGGGCAAGAAGCTCTACACCGTGGGCTGCGCCAGCTGCCACGGCACCGGCGGTCAGGGCACCTCCGACGGTCCTACGCTGGTCGGCGTCGGCGCGGCCGCTGTCGACTTCCAGGTCGGCACCGGCCGTATGCCCGCCCAGCAGCCGAGCCAGCAGGTCCCCAAGAAGAAGGTCGCCTACACGCAGGCCGAGATCGACCAGCTCGCGGCGTACGTCGCGTCCCTGGGCGCCGGCCCGGCGGTTCCGACCACCGAGCAGTACGACCCCGCGGGCGCGGACATCGCCAACGGCGGCCAGCTGTACCGCACCAACTGTGCCCAGTGCCACAACTTCACCGGTGAGGGCGGCGCCCTGACCCACGGCAAGTACGCGCCGGACCTCTCCGATGTGGACCCCAAGCACATCTACCAGGCGATGCTGACCGGCCCGCAGAACATGCCCTCCTTCCCGGACACGATCATGCCGGAGCAGGAGAAGCGAGACATCATCGCGTACCTCAACACGGTCAACGGCGAAGAGTCCGTGACGCCCGGCGGCCTGAAGATCGGCGGCTTCGGCCCCGTGGCCGAGGGTCTCTTCGGCTGGGTGTTCGGTCTGGGCGCCCTCGTCGCCGTCGCCGTCTGGGTCGCCGCTCGGACCGCAAAGGCCAAGAAGTCATGAGTAGCCACGACATTTCCGAAGACAACCTGCCGCAGAAGCAGGCCCACGCACACGGTGCGCTGGGGGTGGCGGACGAGGACAACCCGTTCGCCGACCCGGGGCTCCCGCCCCACGAGCACCGTATCCAGGACGTCGACGAGAAGGCCGCGAAGCGCTCCGAGCGCATCGTCGCCGGTCTCTTCACCCTGTCGATGCTGGCGACCGTCGGCTTCATCGCCGCCTTCGTGGCGCTGCCGGTCGACAAGGTCATCTACGTCTTCCCCCTCGGCCACATCAGCGCCCTGAACTTCTCCCTGGGCCTGACCCTGGGCGTGGCGCTGTTCGCGATCGGCGCGGGCGCCGTCCACTGGGCGCGCACCCTGATGTCCGACGTGGAGGTCGCCGACGAGCGTCACCCGATCGAGGCCTCCCCGGAGACCCGCGAGAAGGTGTTCGCCGACTTCAAGGAAGGCGTCACCGAGTCCGGCATCGGCTTCGGCCGGCGCAAGCTCATGCGCAACACGCTGCTGGGCGCGCTGACCCTGGTCCCGCTCTCCGGCGTCGTCCTGCTGCGTGAGCTGGGCCCGATGCCCGGCACCAAGCTGCGGCACACCCTGTGGTCCAAGGGCAAGCTGCTCGTGAACATGAACACCCACGAGCCGCTGCGTCCGTCGGACATCGCCGTGGGCTCGCTGACCTTCGCCATGCCGGAGGGTCTGCACGAGCACGACCACGACTTCCAGAAGGAGATCGCGAAGGCGGCCCTGATGCTCGTCCGGCTCGAGCCGGAGGACATCAAGGACAAGCGCGAGCTGGAGTGGTCGCACGAGGGCATCGTGGCGTACTCCAAGATCTGCACCCACGTCGGCTGCCCGATCTCCCTGTACGAGCAGCAGACGCACCACGTGCTGTGCCCCTGCCACCAGTCCACCTTCGACCTCGCCGACGGCGCCCGAGTCATCTTCGGTCCCGCCGGTCACGCCCTGCCGCAGCTCCGCATCGGCGTGAACGACGAGGGTTACCTCGAGGCCCTCGACGACTTCGCGGAGCCCGTCGGTCCGGCCTTCTGGGAGCGCGGAGAATCATGAGTAGCACCACAACTGCCAACGAGCCCTCCCGCTCGCGCGGGAAGGCCCCGGCCGGCGAGCGCGTGGCCGACTGGGCCGACGGCCGCCTGGGGATCTACTCCCTGGCCAAGGCCAACATGCGCAAGATCTTCCCCGACCACTGGTCGTTCATGCTGGGTGAGATCTGCCTCTACAGCTTCATCATCATCATCCTCACGGGTGTGTACCTGACGCTGTTCTTCCACCCGTCGATGGCGGAGGTGGAGTACCACGGTTCGTACGTGCCGCTGCAGGGACAGCTGATGTCCCAGGCGTTCGAGTCGACCGTGAACATCTCGTTCGAGGTCCGCGGCGGTCTGCTCATCCGGCAGATCCACCACTGGGCGGCGCTGGTCTTCCTGGCCGGCATGTTCGTGCACATGATGCGCGTGTTCTTCACGGGCGCGTTCCGCAAGCCGCGTGAGATCAACTGGCTGTTCGGCTTCCTGCTGTTCGTCCTGGGCATGTTCACCGGTTTCACCGGCTACTCGCTCCCGGACGACCTGCTCTCCGGCACCGGTATCCGCTTCATGCAGGGCGCGATCCTGTCGATCCCGGTCGTCGGCACGTACGTGTCGATGTTCCTGTTCGGCGGGGAGTTCCCCGGCACGGACATCATCGCCAGGTTCTACTCGATCCACATCCTGCTGCTGCCGGGCATCATGCTCGGCCTCGTGGTGGCGCACCTGATCCTGGTCTTCTACCACAAGCACACGCAGTTCGCGGGTCCCGGCCGTACCAACAACAACGTCGTGGGCATGCCGCTGCTGCCGGTGTACATGGCGAAGGCCGGCGGGTTCTTCTTCCTGGTGTTCGGCGTCATCGCGGCGATCTCGGCGATCGCCACGATCAACCCGATCTGGAACATCGGCCCGTACCGTCCGGACCAGGTGTCGACCAACGCGCAGCCCGACTGGTACATGGGCTTCTCCGAGGGCCTGATCCGCATCATGCCGGGCTGGGAGATCAACTTCTGGGGCCACACCCTGGTCCTGGGCGTCTTCATCCCGCTGATGGTCTTCGGTCTGGTCCTGGTCGCGATCGCGGTCTACCCGTTCATCGAGTCCTGGGTCACCGGCGACAAGCGCGAGCACCACATCCTGGACCGCCCGCGCAACGCCCCGACCCGTACCGCGTTCGGCGCGGCCTGGATCGCGCTGTACTTCGTGCTGCTGGTCGGTGGCGGCAACGACCTGTGGGCCACCCACTTCAACCTGTCGATCAACGCGATCACCTGGTTCGTCCGGATCGGCATGTTCGTGGTCCCGGTGCTGGTGTTCATCGCCACCAAGCGGATCTGCCTCGGCCTGCAGCGCCGCGACAAGGAGAAGGTGCTGCACGGTCGCGAGACCGGCATCATCAAGCGCCTGCCGCACGGCGAGTTCATCGAGGTGCACGAGCCGCTCTCCCAGGAGCAGCTGCACACCCTCACCGCGCACGAGCAGTACAAGCCGGCCGAGATCGGCCCGACGGTCGACGAGAACGGTGTCGAGCGCAAGGTGAAGGGATCGGAGAAGCTCCGCGCCAAGCTGAGCCAGGCGTACTACGGCGAGGGCAACCAGATCGAGAAGCCCACGCTGGAGGAGTTCAAGGAGATCGAGGCCGGCCACGGCCACCACTGAGTGCCCCGGCGCCGAGTGAGGGGGCAGGTCCCCCCGGTCGCCGAATGATCGACTGATCGCCACGGCAGGAGCCCCGTCCGGTCCCCGGACGGGGCTCTTCGCCGTCCCCGGGATCGATAGGGTGGGAGGCGCCCCGCGACCGGGGCCACACCAGTGCACCCGCGGCCTGTGGCGGGCCGCCGGACCGAGACCGTCAGGAGCGGCAGATGAACGCTGTGACCCCCGCTGGAGGCGACACCGCGGCGGGCCGCTCCTGGCCGGCCGTCCTCAACGCCCTGCTGGAGGGCCGCGACCAGAGCGCGGACGACACCGCCTGGGCGATGGACCGCATCATGCGCGGCGAGGCCACCGACGCCCAGATCGCCGGCTTCGCGGTCGCCCTGCGGGCCAAGGGCGAGACGGTCGAGGAGATCACCGGCCTGGTGCGCGCGATGTACGCCCACGCCCGGGTGATCGACGTGCCCGGACCGGCCGTGGACATCGTCGGCACCGGCGGCGACGGCGCGAAGACCGTCAACATCTCCACCATGGCCGCGATCGTGGTCGCCGGCACCGGGGTGAAGGTCGTCAAGCACGGCAACCGGGCCGCCTCCTCGGCGAGCGGTTCCTCGGACGTGCTGGAGAAGCTGGGCGTCAACCTGGAGCTGACCCCGCAGCGGGTCGCCGAGGTGGCGAACGAGGCGGGCATCACCTTCTGCTTCGCGGTGAAGTTCCACCCGGCGCTGCGCCATGTGGCCGCCGCGCGAAGCCAGTTGGGCATCCGCACCACCTTCAACTTCCTGGGGCCGCTGACCAACCCGGCCCGGGTGAAGGCCCAGGCGATCGGGGTCGCCGACCCGCGGATGGCGCCCATCATGGCGGGCGTGTTCGCGGAGGCGGGCAACTCCGCGCTGGTCTTCCGCGGCGAGGACGGCCTCGACGAGCTCACCGTGACCGGGCCCTCGCGGGTCTGGGTGGTGCGCGACGGGCAGGTGCGCGAGGAGCTCTTCGACCCCCGTGACGTCGGGGTCGGGTACGCCCCGCTGGAGGCGCTGCGCGGCGGGGACCCGTCCCACAACGCCGACGTCGCCCGCCGCCTGCTGGCCGGGGAGACCGGACCGGTGCGGGACGCCGTCCTGCTGAACGCGGCGGCGGCGCTGGTCGCCCTGGAGCCGGGCGAGGGCACGCTCGCCGCGCGGATCCGCGCCGGCATGGACCGGGCCGCCGAGGCGCTGGACTCCGGCGCCGCCCGCAAGGCGCTCGAGCGGTGGGTGCTGGCGAGCAACGCCTGAGCCGCGCGGGTGCGTTGACGCGCCCCGCCGCCGACGAGGCGTGGTCCGGATGCCGGACCACGCCTCGTGCGCGTGCGGCGGATGTGGCAGGATGCGGTGCAGGTCATGAGTGACAGCCATCAGGCCCCGGCCGGCTGTCCGGCAACCCTCCGTCCGTGGCGGGGTGCCCCGGGTGAGGACCAGGCCGCAGACAGCAAGGTCTGTGGCAAGCGCGGACCTCTCGCGACGTCAGGGGTCCTGGTCGTCGAGGAGATCCCCATGAGCCGACGAATGCGCCGGGCCTGACCGGCGCGAGGGCGGCGCTCCCACGCGTTCCGCCCGCCGGGCAGGCCGTCGAGCCGAGTCCTTCTTCCTACCTCGTCCTCTCTTCCGCGTTCCCGCCCGGATGATGCGCCGCGGTCCGTCCGCCGCCCCCGGGAGCGCCGACGCGCCCACAGGAGTCCGCCATGTCCGTTTCCGCCGTTGCCGCCGCCGACCCGACCGCCCTCGCCCTCGACGCCGCTCCCGCCTCGCCCGCCCTGCTCGCCGAGCCGCTGCCGGTGCTCGGCCTGGACGTCACCGTGCCGCTCGCCTCCGGCCGCCGGGTGCCCTACGCCGCGCTCGACCAGGCCGCCAGCGCCCCCGTGCTGCGGCAGGTGTGGGACGAGATCGCCGAGTACGCGCCGTACTACGGCAGCGTCCACCGCGGGGCGGGACACCTGTCCCAGCTCTCCACCGAGCTGTACGAGGACGCCCGGGAGACCGTCGCCCGCTTCCTGGACTGCCGTGAGGACGACCAGGTCGTCTTCACCCGCGCCACCACCGACTCGCTCAACCTGCTGGCCTCCGCCCTCCCGGACGACTGCCGGGTGTACGTCTTCGAGACCGAGCACCATGCGGCGCTGCTGCCCTGGCGCGGCGCCCGGGTGACCTTCCTGGACGCCCCCGCGAGCCCCGCCGAGGCGGTGACCCTGCTGACCGACGCCCTCGCCGCGCGGGGCGACGACGCGCCCGCGCTGGTCTGCGTCACCGGGGCGTCCAACGTCACCGGGGAACTGTGGCCGGTGCGCGAACTGGCGGAGGCCGCGCACGCGCACGGGGCGCGGATCGTGCTGGACGCCGCGCAGCTCGCGCCGCACCGGCCGGTGTCGGTGCGGGACCTGGGCGTCGACTGGGTGGCCCTCTCCGGGCACAAGCTGTACGCCCCGTTCGGCGCGGGCGTGCTGGCGGGCCGCGCCGACTGGCTGGACGCCGCCGAGCCGTACCTGGCGGGCGGCGGAGCCAGCCGCAGCGTGGTCCGGCGCCAGGACGGCGGCCTCGACGTCGAGTGGCACACCGGACCCGCCCGGCACGAGGCCGGCTCGCCCAACGTGGTCGGCGCGCTCGCCCTCGCCGCCGCCTGCCGGGTCCTCACCGAGGCGGACCCCGCGCTGCTCGCCGGCCGCGAGGAGGCGCTGCTCGCCCGGCTGCGGGCAGGGCTGGCCGCCCTGCCGGGCGTGCGGGTGCTGTCGCTGTTCGGCGAGGACGTGCCCCGGGTGGGCGTGGTGTCGTTCGTGGTCGACGGCTGGGACAGCGCCGACCTCGCCGAACGGCTGGCCTCCTCGCACGGCATCGGCGTGCGGGCCGGGCTCTTCTGCGCCCACCCGCTGGTGCGCCGCCTGCTCGGCGGCACCCGCGACGCCGCCGCCGAGTGCGGGGGGAGCGGCGGCTCCCCGCTGAACGCGGTCCGCGCCAGCTTCGGCGTGGGCACCCCGGTGGAGCACGTGGACCGGCTGCTCGGCGCCCTCGCCGACCTGACGGGCGGGCACGCGTAACCCTTCC
The DNA here is from genome assembly GCF_053592575.1 of Streptomyces sp. NPDC002640. Classification (NCBI taxonomy): domain Bacteria; kingdom Bacillati; phylum Actinomycetota; class Actinomycetes; order Kitasatosporales; family Streptomycetaceae; genus Streptomyces; species Streptomyces sp. NPDC002640. Next base: position 209,668 of record NZ_JBSFVZ010000011.1, read on the forward strand.
TCGCCGGCGGCGGCGCGGGCGACCGTGCCGGCCCCGCCCGGGCCGCCGGGGAGGTCACGTCGCCGGGGCGTCACGCCGCGCGGCGTCCGGCGCCGGCGGTGACCTGGGCGCCCAACAGGACCATGCGCAGGGCGCGTTCGGTGGCGTCGGCGAGGTACTCGGCGCCCCGGCCCATCGCCTCGCCCAGCGACACCGGACCGGGCAGGATCCCGCAGTACGCGTCGATGCCGGCGGCCCGCACCTCGTGCGCCCCCTCGCCGAGGGTCCCGGCCAGGGCCAGCACCGGACGCCCGTGCCGCTTCGCGCGCCGCGCCACCTCGGCGGGGATCTTGCCGAACGGCGTCTGCCCGTCCAGCGAGCCCTCGGCGGTCACCACCAGATCGGCGCGGGCCAGCCGCACGTCCAGGCCGAGGGGGTCGAGCAGCACCTCGAACCGGGGCCGCAACCGGGCTCCCAGGGCGGCCAGGCCCGCGCCCAGGCCGCCCGAGGCGCCGGTGCCGGGCGCCGTGCGCAGGTCCACGGCCGGGGCGGGGAACACGTCCCGGGTCAGGACGCCGGCCCAGTTCTCCAGGCCCGCGGACAGCAGCTCGACCTGGGCCGCCGTGGCGCCCTTCTGCGGCCCGAAGACCCGGGCCACCCCGCGGTCGCCGCAGAGCACGTTGTGCGGGTTGCACGCCACCACCAGCTCGGTGTGCCGCAGCCGCGCGTCGAGCCCCGAGGCGTCCACCCGGGCCAGCCGCACCAACTTGGCGCCGCCGTAGCCGAGTTCGCGGCCGTCCTGGTCGAGCAGCCGGACGCCGAGCGCGCTCAGCGCCCCGGCCCCGCCGTCCGAGGTGCCGGAGTCGCCGCAGCCGACGAGCACCCGCCGCGCCCCGGCGTCCAGGGCGGCCACGATCAGCTCGCCCACGCCCCGGGTGGTGGTCGCCCCCGGGTCCCGGGCGTCGCCCGGCACCAGCCGCAGCCCGGCGACCGCCGCCATCTCGACCACGGCCGTGCCGTCCGGCAGCAGCGCGAAGTGGGTGTCCACCAGGTCGCCCAGCGGCCCGGTGGCGCGGCGCCGCAGCAGCCGCCCGCCGCCGGCCGAGGCCAGCGCCTCCGCCGTGCCCTCCCCGCCGTCGACCAGTGGGATCAGGTCCACCTCGGCGTGGGGCACGACCCGCAGCACGCCCGCGGCGATCGCCTCGGCCGCGTCCCGCGCGGACAGGGACTCCTTGAAGCCGCTGGGAGCGACGGCGAAACGGGTGAGGGCAAGGGACATCGGAACTCCAGGAGAAGAGGAGAAGAGCGAGGAGAGCGGAGGAGAGCGGAGGGAAGGGGGAGGAGGGGAGCAGGGCGCCGGGTCAGCTGACCGGGACGCCGAGCAGGGGCCAGACGAACAGCGCGAAGAGCAGCACCAGCACCGCGGTGAGCGGCCCGAGGACGGCGGAGAGCCGCAGCAGGTCCCGCGGCGTGTAGGTGGGCACCCCGGACAGGCCGGAGAAGAGGGCCACCGGCTTCGCCGAGGCGGGCAGAGTGTGGCAGAACCCGGCCGCCGCAGTGGAGGCGAGCGCCGCGGACACCGGGCTGACGCCGGCCACGCCCGCCGCCGCGACCACCAGCGGCACCAGCACCGAGGAGCGCGCCGACCGGGACTGCAGCACCAGGTGCGCGGCCGTGCTCACCGCCACCACCACCGCGAGGAACACCCACGGGGTCGAGCCCAGCGGCAGCCCCGACACCAGCCAGGCGGCGGCGCCCGAGTCGGCGAGGGCCACCCCGGTGGCCATGGTGGCCGCCATGAACAGCAGCATCGACCAGGGCACGGTCCGCAGCGAGTCCTTGAGCCGCACCGTGCCCAGCGCGGGGGTGACGGCGACGATCGCGCCGATCAGCGCCACCAGGGCGGGGGAGACGCCGTGCAGCGGCTCGCTGCACCACAGCAGCACCACCGTGCCCAGCAGGACCGCGCACCGGCTCTCCGCCGCCGACCAGGGGCCGGTGACGGGCCGTTCACTGTGCTGCTGGACCTGCTCGGCGGTGATCCGCACCGGACCCCGCCGGTCGGCGCGCCGGGTCGTGGTCCACAGCACCACCTCGGCCGCGGTGTGCGAGGAGACCACGGCGAGCGGCAGCCCCAGCATCAGCCACTGCGGGAAGCCGATGCGGTGCCCGGTGGTCTCCCACAGCACGGAGACGGTGATCAGGTGCGCCCCGGCGCCTATCAGGGTGGCCACGGCCGAGAGCAGGATGACGGTGGGGAACAGCAGCGCCAGCATCACCACCAGCCGCCGGCGGTCCGCGAGGACCTGGGCCAGCGCCAGGAACACCGGCAGCGCCAGCGCGGCACGGCCCGAGGTGGCCGGCACGGCGAAGGCGGTGACGACCAGCGCCGCGGTGGTCAGGTGGACCAGCTGCCGCACGCTGCGGGCGCCGGTCACCAGGAACACCGCGGCCCGCCCCGCCAGCCCGGTGGCGGTCACCGCGGCGGCCAGCACGAAGGCGCAGATCAGCAGCCAGACCGTGGGATCGCCGAGGGTGGCGAACAGGGCGTCGGCGCTGATCACCCCGGTCACCGTGAGCGCGAGGCCAGCGGCGAGGGCGACGAAGGTGTCGTCCAGTCCCGTCGCCGTCCACGCGTACACGGCGAGGACGAACACCACGAGGGTGACGCGTGCCTCGCCGCTCAGCCCGGTGACCAGACCGGGCGTGGCGATCAGCGCGCACAGCGACAGCGTCAGGCAGAGGGTGGCGGTTCGCCGGAAGTTCGTCGTCACGTCACCGACGATTCCGCCGCGCCGTGAGCCGTCCATGAGGGCCGGATGAAGGAAAACTCACCCGCCTCAGGACCGCGCCTGCCCGCCGAACGGGTCAGGCGGGCAGGCGGTACCCCATGCCCCGGACGGTCTCCAGACGCGAGGCGCCCAGCTTCTTGCGCAGCGCGCGGACGTAGACGTCCACGATGTTGGAACCCGGATCGAAGTCGTAGCCCCAGACGTGGGACAGGATCTGCTCGCGGGACAGCACCTGGCCCGGATGCCGCAGGAACAGCTCCAGCAGCACGAACTCACGCGCCGTCAGGTCCACCGTGCGGTCCTCCGTGCGGGCACGGCGGGTGCGCAGGTCCAGCGAGAGGGAGCCGGAGCGCAGCACCGTCACCTCCGGCGCGCGGGCCGCGGTGCGCACCCGCAGCCGCACCCGGGCCAGCAGCTCCTCGAACCGGAACGGCTTGGTCATCCAGTCGTCCGCGCCGCCCTCCAGACCGGCCACCGTGTCGCGCACCGAGTCCCGGGCGGTCAGCACGATCACCGGCACCGTCACCCGCTCCTCCCGCAGCCGGCGCAGCACCGTGAAGCCGTCCTGGCCGGGCAGTCCTATGTCCAGGATCACCAGGTCGAACCCGCCGGAGAGGGCGTAGTCGTAGGCGGCGGTCCCGTCGCCCACCACGGTCGTCAGATACCCCTGGGCCCGCAGGCCCTTCTCGACGAAGGAGGCGATCCGCTCCTCGTCCTCCACGATCAGGATGCGTTCCACGACGTGCGTTCCTCCTCCAGGACCAGCACGAAGGTGGCGCCGCCGCCCTCGGTGTCCTCCAGTCGTACGTGCCCGTGATGGCCCTCCGCGATGGCCTTCACGATGGACAGGCCGAGCCCCGCGCCCGAACCCAGGGACCCCCGGCGGGCGGTGCCGCGGCGGAACCGTTCGAAGACCACCTCGGCGTCCTCCGGGCGGACGCCCGGACCGGAGTCCGCGACGTACAGCTCCACCCGCCCGTCCACGGTCCGCGAGCCGATACGGATGGGCGCGCCCTGCACGGTGTGCTGCACCGCGTTCTGGGCCAGCTGCACCATGGCCTGGGTGATCCGCTGCCCGTCCAGCCGGGCCCGCCGGTCCGCCACCTCGGCGAGTTCCCAGCCCCGGTCGCCCAGCGCCCGCGCCTTCACGAAGACGTCGGCGGTCAGCTCGGCGAGCTGCACCTCCTCCGGGCGGACGAAGTCGGGCCGCTCCGCCTTGGCGAGCAGCAGCAGGTCCTCCACGATGCGGCTCATCCGGTCCAGTTCGTCGGTGACCAGCCGGACCGTCTCCTCCCGCTCGGCCGGGTCGTCGCCCATCAGCTCCAGGTGACCGCGCACGATGGTGATGGGCGTGCGCAGTTCGTGCCCGGCGTCGTCGACGAAGGTGCGCTGGGCGGCGAAGGCGCGCTCCAGCCGGTCCAGCATGGCGTTGAAGGTCTCGGCGAGCGCGGCGACGTCGTCCCTGCCGTGCACCGGTATCCGGCGGGTCAGGTCCTGCTCGGTGAGCTCGGCTGCGGCGGTGCGCACCAGTCGCACCGGCAGCAGGATGCGGCCCGCGACCACCCAGCCGATGCCGGTGGTCATCAGCAGGGCCACGGCGGAGATCACCAGCAGCACGCGGAACACCTCGTCCACGCGGTCCCGTTCGCGCTCGGGGTGGAAGGCCACCACGAACGCTGCCTCGGGCCCGCCGTCCCGCCGGGCCACGGTGACCTTCGCCCAGCGCACCCCGTTGTCGGACCCGTCGGCGTGCGGGGCGGTGAAGATCCGGCGCAGGGCGTCGGGATCCTTGAACAGCGGCCGCTCGGCGCGCGGTTCACGGTTCTGCACGATCTGCGCCGGGTCGGGGCCGGCCGTGCCGACCAGCCCGATCAGCTCCTCGTCCGGGTCGGCGTACTGGCGCTCCAGGAACACCCGCAGCAGCCGGGACGGCTCGGCGAAGGGCAGGCCGGTGTCCGGGTCCTTGCCGCGCTGCTGGAAGTTGGCGAACTCGCCGGTCTCCTGGGCGAGCAGCCGGGTGACCCGGTGGTCGACGTCGCGCAGCAGGATGGAGCGGGTGGTGGTGGCGACCGCGCCCAGTGCCATGGACATCACCAGGAGCAGCCACAGCAGGATCCGGACCCGGGCGGTGAGGCGACGGGGCAGGCGGTCAGTCCCCCGTGGTGTCGTCATCGGCGGCGTCGTCGTTCCCGTCGTTCCGGTCGTCCTGCTGGTCGTCCCGCTGGTCGTCCTGCTCGGTGTCGTCGTCGGTGTCGTCACCGGCGTCGTCCGCGCCGCCCTGGTCGTCGTCGGCGTCGTCGTCGGCTTCACCGCCCGGCGGGCGGTCGCTCACCTCGGGGCCGGGGACGAGCACGTCCGAGGGCGTCGGAACCGCGGACGGGGTGCCCTCCAGCTCGACGCGGGCGGGCGCCTTGCGCGGTTCCTCCGGACGGTCGGCCAGCGCGTAGCTCGTCGCCGCGATCCCCAGCGGCACGGCGACGATCGCGGCCAGGGCGGCGATGCGGTGTGAGATCTGCATACGGCGATCCTGCGCCGCCCACCCGCGCGCGGGGATGAGCCGAGTATGAGGATTCCTTCATCCTCGGGCCGGTCCGCGCCGGCCGCGCTCGCGTCCTTCACACCCGCGCCTGCCGCGCCGGGCGGTGTCAGGTCAGGAGTCGAGGCCGATGGCGAACGCGGCCTCGAGGTCGTGCTGGGAGTAGGTGCGGAACGCGACGTGCGTGTCGGTGCCCAGGACGCCGGGGATCTTGCTGATCCGGCCGGGGATGACGTCCGCGAGGTCGTCGTGCTCGCGGACCCGCACCATGGCGATCAGGTCGTAGGTGCCGGTGACCGAGAAGACCTCGCTGACCGAGTCCAGGGCGGCGATGTCCTGGGCGATCTCGGGGATCCGGTCCACGCTGGTCTTGATGAGCACGATCGCGGTGATCACGGCTGGTTCTCTCCCTGGGTCGCCGTCGCTGGTGGATTCACTGTAGTCGTCCGCCGGAACCGCATCCGCGCGGTGGCGAACCCCAGCCCGAACCCCACCAGGTGCGCCAGGTACGCCACCCCCGGGCCGTCCCCGGCGCGCTCCGCGCCCAGCCACTGCAGCGCCGCCCAGAAGGGCAGCACCACCCACGCGGGCAGCCGCACCGGCAGGAAGAAGAGGAACGGCAGCAGGCTGGTGACCCGCGCCCGGGGAAAGAGGTGGAGGAACGCGCCCAGCACCGCCGACACCGCCCCGGAGGCCCCCACCAGGGACTGCGGGGACGACGGGTCGGCGAGCGCGTAGCCCAGCAGGGCCAGGCTGCCGCAGCCCAGGTAGAAGAGCGCGAACCGCGCGCTGCCCATCCGCTGCTCGGTCATCACCCCGAAGACCTGGAGGAAGAGCACGTTCCCCAGCAGGTGCAGCCAGCCGCCGTGCACGAACAGCGCCGTCAGCGGGGTCACCAGGGAGTCGGGATCGCCCGCCAGCAGTTCGGCCGGCACCACCCCCCAGCGCCGGAAGAAGGCGCGCTGCGCCGCCTGCAGTTCCTCGCCGGTCCCGAGGTCGGGACGCAGGCCGGAGGCGGGCCCGATCAGGAAGAGCAGCACGCACAGCGCCGTCAGGCCGTGGGTGACGGGCGCCGGCCGGCTCCGGACCGCCGCGGCGAACGCCGTGCTCCAGTCGCGGATCATGCACGAAGTGTGACGCACCGGACACCGCGGGTGGGTGCCGCCTCGCCGCCGTGGACGGGCGAGCGACCGGCGGGTGAATGGCCGTAGGGTTACCCCGCACAGGCACCGCGGCAGGTGCCGGCAACGGCCCCCGGCCCCCGGCGACACAGAAAGGGCGAAGCCCGCGATGACGGTTCCCCTCCCCACCGAGACGACCCGCTGGCGGTGCACGCTCTGCGGCAACCTCACCCGCTTCGACGTCACCCGCTCCTCGAAGGTCGTCGAGTACGTCCACCTCGACCTGGCGGGCGCGCCCACGGTGGAGGAACGCGAGGTGGTCAGTGAGACCATCGAGTCGGTCCGCTGCCGCTGGTGCAACGCGGTGGACAAGGTGGAACTGGTGGACAGGCCCGGCGCCGGCTCCTGAGGGAGCGGCCCGGAGCTCCGACGGACGACGGACGACAGGCGAGGGGTGACGGATGGCCGGTGACGGAGGCGGGACGCCGGACGACGGCGCCGCCGAGGCGCTGGACCGCCCCCTGCCCGACGGGGTGCGCCGCCGCGTCGTCCAGATCGCCGCGGACGCGTTCGGCTCGCTGACCGTGTCCGAACTGCCAGCCCAGCTCCGGCAGTACGCCCGCTTCACGCCCACCCGGCGCGCCAAGTTCGCGGGCAACGCCATGGCGGCCGCGCTGGAGAGCGAGGCGCAGTTCCGGCAGCGCGTCGGCGAGAAGTTCCGCGAGGCCCAGCCGGAGCTCGCCGACGCGCTGGAGGCCGGCACGCCGCCGCCCGCCGCGGACCCGCTGGACGTGGCGGCCGCCGCGTACGTGCTGCGCCCGTCCGGCTGGGTGAAGCTGGTGACCGCCGCCGGCGAGGAGGCCCAGCGCGCCGAGGCCGAGCGGGCCGACGAGGAGACCCGGGCCGAACTCGACCGCCTGCGAGCCGAGGTGGCCGCCGCCCGCGACCAGGTCCGCACCGAGACGGAACACCTGCGCGCCGAGCTGGAGGCCGCCCGCAAGGAGGCCGAGTCGCTGCACCGCAAGCTGCGTTCGGCCCTCAGCGACGTCAAGCGCGGGGAGGCCGCCCAGCGCAAACTGCGCGGCGAGCTCGACGAGGTGAAGGCGCACGCCCAGGCCCAGGTGTCCGCCGCGGAGAGCGAGAGCCGCCGGCTCAAGGCCCGGCTCGGCGAGACCGAGGCGGCGCTCGAGGCCGGCCGCAAGGCGGTCCGCGAGGGCCGCAGCCTCGAGGACATGCGGGTCCGGCTGCTGCTGGACACCGTGCTGGAGGCCGCCCAGGGGCTGCGCCGCGAACTCGCCCTGCCCCCGGTGTCGGTGTGGCCGGCGGAGACCGTCGACGCGGTCGAGCCGGGCCGGATGACCCCCAAGGACATCGCCGCCCGCGCGCTCTCCGAGGACGACCCCGCCATCCTGGACCAGCTCCTCGCGCTGCCCCAGGTCCACCTGGTGGTGGACGGCTACAACGTCACCAAGACCGGCTATCCGCAGATGCCGCTGGAACAGCAGCGGCTGCGGCTGCTGGGCCAGTTGTCCACCCTGGCCGCGCAGACCAACTGCGAGGTCACCTGCGTCTTCGACGGCGCCGAACTGGCCGCGCCGGTGCTGCTGGCGCCGCCGCGCGGGGTGCGGGTGCTGTTCTCCAAGCCGGGCGTCACCGCCGACGAGCTGATCCGCCAGCTGGTGCGGGCCGAGCCGTCCGGGCGGCCGGTGGTGGTGGTCTCCACCGACCGTGAGGTCGCCGACGGGGTGGCCCGCGCGGGCGCCCGCCCGGTCGCCTCCGCGGTGCTCCTCAAGCGCTTCAACCGCGGCTGAGAACCCGCCGCGTCCCATCTGTCACTTCCCCGCTCCTATGGGCGGGTTGACCGTTTTCGTTCGCAACGCACGGTCATCCGAACGTTACCGCAGGTGAGTTGAGTGCAAAGTTTGCAGGCCGGAGCGAGATTTTTCACCTGAGGATTTGAACTGATCACAGGAAGGTCACTAGGGTCAGCCGTCGAACCTTCGCTCGGGTGATCGCTCAGAGGGAGTGACGGCGAAGGCTCACCGCCCGCCAGGTGTGCTCTCCGGCAGGCGGCTGATGGAAGAAGGAGCTCGCCCACGTGGCGTCCCACCGTCGACCCAAGCAGCCGAGCCGCGCACGCGTCACCGTGCTGACCACCGCCGCGGCCGCCGCCGTCGTCCTCGGCGGCAACGCGGCCCACGCCGCCCCCGCCAAGCCCTCCAAGGGCGAGGTGAAGGAGAAGGTCGACAAGCTCCACGAAGAGGCGGAGCAGGCCACCGAGAAGTACAACGGGGCCAAGGAGAAGCAGAAGAAGCTCGAGAAGGAGATCGACGCCCTCCAGGACAACGTCGCCCGCGGCCAGGAGGACCTCAACGAGCTCCGCGACGCGATCGGCATGGCCGCCGCGGCGCAGTACCGCAGCGGCACCATCGACTCCTCGATGCAGCTCTTCCTCTCCGCCGACCCGGACGACTACCTCGACAAGGCGTCCACGCTCGACCAGCTCAGCAACCAGCAGGTCGAGTCGCTGGCCGAGATCCAGGACAAGCAGCGCGAACTGGCCCAGCAGCGCCAGGAGGCCAACACCAAGCTGGACGACCTGGCCGAGACCCGCGAGGAGCTGGGCAAGAAGCGCAAGGAGGTCCAGGCCAAGCTGGCCGAGGCCCAGAAGCTGCTCAACAGCCTCACCGCCGCCGAACGCGCCTCCATGGCCCAGGAGGAGGCCAAGGCCGCCCAGGAGTCCGCGTCGCTCGCCGGTGGCGGCGGACCGGCCGGCTCCGGCTTCGCCGCCTCCGCCTTCGCCGCCGCGCAGTCCAAGATCGGCGTGCCGTACTCCTACGGCGCCACCGGCCCGAACTCCTTCGACTGCTCCGGCCTCACCTCCTGGGCCTACGGCGAGGCCGGCGTCTTCATCCCGCGCACCTCGCAGGCCCAGGCCAACGCGGGCACCCGGCTGTCGATGAGCCAGCTCAAGGTCGGCGACCTGGTCATCTTCTACAGCGACCTGCACCACGTCGGGCTCTACGCCGGCAACGGCCAGGTGCTGCACGCCCCGCGCACCGGCACGAACGTGCGCTACGAGTCGATCAACAACATGCCGTTCCAGTTCGGCGTCCGGATCTGATCCGCCCGCCGGACCCGTCCTCCGCAACCCGCTCGCCGAAACCCGCTCGCCGTCACCCGGCCGGATGAATGCGGGCGACTCGAACTGACCGCGCGCCCCGCCGATGACCTGCGTCAGAGGCGGGGCGCGGGCATGTTCGGGCCCGGCGGTCTTTGGTGCGGACCCGGCGACGGGGCTACTGTCTGGCGCGTTTCCCCCGGCACCGTGGGGAACGGCCCCGTCACACCCGGTGACGGCCGGCCGGCCAGGTTCGTCAGCCTCGAAGGGAGTGCGGTCGCCCGTGGGTTGTCATCGCCGCCTCGCACCGCGCCGCCTCGTCCCCGCCGGCCGGGCGCCTTCCGCGCCCGGCGCCGCGGGGCTCACCGCCGCGGTCCTGTCCGTCGCCGCCGCGGCCCTCGGCGTCAGCCCCGGCGCCGTCGCCGCGCCGGGCGAGCCGGACGGCCCCCGCGACGCCCGGTCCGAGCTGGACCGGCTGTACACCGAGGCGGAGCGCGCCACCGAGGCCTACAACCGGGCCGACGAACGCGCCGAGGAGCTGCGGGAGGAGGTCGGCGCCGCCCAGGACCGGATCGCCCGCCAGCAGGAACGGGTCAACACCCTGCGCGAGGAGCTCGGTTCGCTGGCCGGCGCGGAGTACCGCTCCGGCGGCATGGACCCGTCGCTGGCGCTGCTGCTCTCCGCCGACCCCGACGACTACCTCGACAAGGCCGCGGTCCTCGACCGGATCGGCTCCCGGCAGGCCGGCGAGCTGAGCCGGCTGCGGGGGGCGCTGCGCGAACTCGGCCAGGAGCGGCGGGAGGCCACCGCGGACCTCGCCGAACTCCACCGCACCCGCGAGGACGTGGCCGACCACAAGCGCACGGTGGAACGGAAGCTGACCGAGGCGCGACGGCTGCTGAACGCGCTGCCCGAGGGCGAACGCGCCGCCTGGGACCGCGCCGCCCGCTCCGCGCGCGACCTGCCCCCGATGGGCGACACCGCGGTGGCCTCCGGGCGCGCCGCCGCGGCGCTGGCGGCGGCGCGGTCCGCGCTCGGGCGGCCCTACATCTGGGGCGCCAACGGGCCGCACGCCTTCGACTGCAGCGGACTGACACAGTGGTCCTACGCGCAGGCCGGGCTCTCGCTGCCGCGGACCTCGCAGGCGCAGCGGACGGCGGGGCGGCAGGTCCCGCTCTCCCAGGCGCGGCCGGGAGACCTGGTGACGTACCGGGCCGACGCCTCGCACGTCGCCATCTACGCCGGCAACGGCCAAGTCATCCACGCGCCGCGGCCGGGCGCCGCCGTGCGGTACGACCCGGTGGACATGCTCCCCATCGCCTCCGTCACCCGGCCCTGACGGGACCGCCCGGGCGGGCGCCGCGGGCGGGTGGGGCGGGTCCGGGTCGGCGTCACGGCGACCCGGACCGGGGACCGTCCTCCTGTCGGTCGTTCCTCCTGTCGGTCGTTCCTGCTCCAGTCGTTTCTCCTGTCAGTCGTCCCACGCCTCGACGACGACCTGCTCGGAGATCCTGCCGTCGCGCAGGGTGATCATCGACTCGGCCAGCACGCGCGGCCCGTCCGGGTACCGGCAGGACTCGCAGTAGGCCGCGTGGTCGCCCTCGACCACGCACCGCTCCAACGTGTGCTCCATGTCGCGGCTGTAGACGTCGGCGAGCATCGCGCCGATCGCCTCCCTGCCGGAGACCACCCGGGGGTGGCTGGGGGTGGCGTCGCGGTTGACGACCCGGATCTCGGCGTCGTCCCGGTACAGGGACAACAGCGTGTCGGGAGTGTCTCCCTCGATACCCCGCCGCAGCGTGTCGGTGCCGAAGGCGGGGCGTGTCTCAGTGCCCATGACGACCTCCTCCTTCACCTCCGAGGCTCCTGCGTCACGGCCGCCCGGGCAACCCCAGGCAGGCGCCGGTCGCGTCGGCCCCTACGATCGGGCGGGTGAAGAGGACCTGGGCGACGGTCGCCGCGGCCGTGCTGGCCTTCGTGCCGGTGGCGTGCGCGTCCGGGACGCCAGACGCCGACGCGGAGGGGCTGCTGGAGCGGCGGAGCGAGGCGCTGCTGGACGGCGACCGCGCCGCGTTCGCGGCGACCGGCGACGGCGGCGCGTGGGAGTCCCTGCGCGCCCTCGGGCCGGCCGCCTGGCGCTACCGGGTGACCGGGACGAGCGGGCAGGGCGGGGACACCACGACCGTGGAGGCCGAGCTGCGGTACCGGCTGCGGCAGGACCGCGGCACCGCGACCGCCCACCGCGTCCTCACCCTCTCCCGCGAGGGCGGGAACGGCGGGGGCGGTGCCTGGCGGGTCGTCTCCGACCGCCCGGCCCCCGGGACGCCGGAGCAGCTCTGGGACGGGGACACCCCGCTGCGCGGCGCCGACAGCGCCCGCAGCCGGGTGCTGGCCGCGGGCGACACCGATCCGCGCGACTGGACCCGGCTCGGCGACGAGGCCGCCCGCGCGGTGGCGGAGGCCTGGGACGTCGACGTCCACCCCCTGGTCGTGGTGCCGGAGTCCACGGAGGCCATGGCCCGCCTCCTCGGCGCGCCCGCGGCGACCTACCGGCGGACCGCCGCCGTCACGACCCCCGGCGCGGCGCCCCGGGTTGTTGTCAACCCGGAGGCGTTCGCCACCCTTGATGCGTCGGCCCGGCAGATCGTCGTCACCCACGAGACCACCCATGTGGCCCTGCGCTCCAGCACCACGGCCCGCACCCCGATGTGGCTCTCGGAGGGCTGCGCGGACTGGACGGCCTTCCGGGGCGGGGAGCGGGAGAGCGATGTGGCGCGGGCCGCCCCGGCCCTCGCCCGCGCCGTGCGCGACGGCCGGGTGCCGCGGCGGCTGCCGACGGACGAGGAGTTCGCCTTCGGCGGGGACGCGGAGACGGTCGGCCGGGCGTACGAGGGCGCCTGGCTGGCCTGCCGGCTGGTGGCCGACCGGTGGGGCGAGCGCGCCGTCCGTGCCCTCCACGACGCCGCGGGCGCGGAGGGCGAGGAGGCCGCCCTGCGGGAGGTGCTCGGTGTGGACCGCGCCCGGTTCACCGAGTTCTGGCGCGCGGCCCTCCGCACGGAACTCGCCGACGCCTGAGCCGCGAACGACCGCCCCGCGCCACGACCGCCCTACGGCCAGGCAGCGAAGCCTCCACCGGGCGGCCGGGCGCCCGCCGTGGCGGCGCCGATGGGCAGCCGCGGCGACGCGGGGTCCCCGGCAGCCGCCGCCGGGCTACCACCGGGCCGTCGCTGGGCAGCTGGGCTGTGGTGGGGGTGACGGGTGACGGACCGACGCGGCGTCACCCGGCACCCGCCGCTGGGCCGTCGCTGGGCGGCCGCCGGGTCGACGGGAGCCGGGCTGTGGTGCGGCTGACGGGCGACGGGGCCGTCCGCTGGGCCGTCGGGGGCTGACGGGCGGCGGGGCGAGCGCTGGGCTGTCGGCGGGCTGGCGGGCGGCTGGGCCGTCGCGGCGTCGCCTGGCACCCGCCGCCGGGCTACCGCCGGGCGGCGGGGCCGACGTGGCGTCGCACGGTGTCCGCCGCAGGGCCGCCGCCGGTCGCGGGGCTGACGGACGGCCAAGCCGACTCGGAGCCGCCCGGCAGTCGTCGCGGCGCCGCGCGGTACAAGGCCGTCGCGGTGCCGCGCGATCGGTGCGGGTCAGAGAAGGTCGCGCAGGCGGTCGGCGAGGAGGTCCCAGCGCCACCGCTCCTCCACCCAGGCGCGGCCCCGCTCGCCCATCCGGCGGCGCAGCTCCGCGTCGCCCAGCAGCGTGACGATCCGGTCCGCGGCCTCCGCCGGGGAACCGCCGCGCACCACCCAGCCGGTCTCCCCGTCGAGGACCGCGTCCGGCGCGCCGCCGGAGTCGCCGGCCACCACCGGGAGGCCCGTCGCGGACGCCTCCAGGTACACGATGCCGAGACCCTCGACGTCCAGCCCGCCCCGCCGGGTGCGGCAGGGCATGGCGAACACGTCGCCCGCCCCGTAGTGCGCCGGCAGCTCCGACCACGGCACCGACCCGGTGAAGACCACCGAGCGCTCCACCCCGGTCTCCCGGACGAGCCGCCGCAGGTCCTTCTCGTAGGGGCCGCCGCCGACGACCAGCAGCACCGCGTCCGGCTCGGCCGCCAGGATCCGCGGCATGGCCCGGATCAGCGTGTCCTGGCCCTTGCGCGGCACCAGCCGCGACACGCACACCACCACCGGCCGGTCGGTGAGCCCCAGCCGGGCGCGCACCTTGTCCCCGCCGGAGCCGGGGTGGAAGGTCGTCTCGTCCACCCCGGGCGGGAGCTGCACCATCCGCGCCGCCGCCTCGGGCGTCAGCGCGTCCGCGATCCGGGAGCGGGTGTACTCGCCCAGATAGGTGATGACGTCGGTGGACTCGCCGATCCGCCGCAGCAGCTGCCGCGCGGCCGGCAGCTGGGCCCAGCCCGCCTCGTGACCGTGTGTGGTGGCCACCAGCCGGGTGGCGCCCGCCTTCCGCAGCGCCGGGGCCATCAGCCCCAGCGGCGCGGCGGCCCCGAACCACACCGAGGTGCAGCCGTGCTCCCGCAGCAGGCCGACGGCCCGGCGGGTGGCACCCGGGGTGGGCAGCAGCATCGTGGTGCGGTCCCGCACCACGGTGAACGGCTGCTCCGCGTCGAAGGCCGCGGTGGCCTCCACACCCTCCCGGCTCCGCTTCCAGGTCGACGCGTACACCACGAACCGCTCCGGATCGAGGCGCAACGCGATGTTGTGCAGGAACGCCTGGATGCCGCCGGGGCGCGGCGGAAAGTCATTGGTCACGATCAGCGTCTTGTGCATCGCCGACGACCCTATCCAACGGCCCCATGGGGGATCATGTCCGCATGCAGACCACGGGCCGCGCGCACCCCCCGTCCGCCAGCACCCCCGCCACCACCCCCACCCCCGCCCCGGCGCTCGCCCTGGTGGCGCTGTGGGTGCTGTGGACCGCCACCCGGGTGGTGCTCCTCCTCCTGGTCTTCAAGGTCTGGGTCATGCCCGGGCCCGACGTCACCTCCGACGTCCACGTCATCTACCAGAACTGGTACGGCGTGCTCAGCGGGGGAACGTTCCCCCAGGAGGACGTCACCTGGCAGTACCCGCCGGCCGCGGCGCTGGCGATCCTCTCCCCGGCGGTGCTGCCCTGGCTGGGGTACGCGGAGGCGTTCTTCGTGCTCGCCTTCCTGGTCGACCTGCTGGTGTTCGCGCTGCTGCTGCGCGCCGGCCGGGGGAGCGGACGGTCCCCGCACGGAGCCTGGCTGTGGACCGCGGGCGTGCCGCTGCTCGGCCCGACCGTGTACGCGCGCTACGACCTGATGGTCACCGCCGTCGCGGTGGGCGCGCTGCTCGCCCTGGCCCGGCGGCCCCGCCTGGCGGGGGCGCTCATCGGGTTCGGCGCGATGCTCAAGGTGTGGCCGGCGCTGCTGCTGGCCGGCGCGGTCCGGCGGACCACCTGGCTGTGGGCGGCCCTGGCGGCCGCGGTCGTGGCGGCCGGGTTCGCGCTGGCCATGCCGGGGGCGTTCGCCTTCCTCACCTTCCAGCGCGACCGGGGGACCGAGGTGGAGTCGCTGGGCGCGCTGGTCCTCCACGTCGCCCGGCAGTTCGGCTGGGAGGGGCAGGTGCTCCTCAACTACGGCTCCATGGAGTTCCTCGGCCCGCACGTGGAGACGGTGAGCCGGGGCGCGATGCTGCTCACCGCCGGGGCGTTCGGCTGGCTGCTGTACTGGCGGTGGCGGGCTGCCCGCCCGGGCGGCACGGTCCAGGTGGCCTGGGCGCCGGTCGTGCCGGCGCTGGCGGGTCTGGTGGCGGTGCTGATGTTCACGGTGACCAGCCGGGTGATCAGCCCCCAGTACATGGTGTGGCTGGTGGGCGTCGCGGCGGTGTGCGTGACCTTCCGCGGCGGCGGCGCCGGGCCCACGGGATGGGTGGTGGTCGCCGCGTGCGGGGTGACGGTGCTGGAGTTCCCGCTGTACTTCGGCGACGTCGTCGGGAGCACGCCGCTGGGGCTGACGCTGCTGTTCCTGCGCAACGGGCTGCTGGTCGCGGCGACCCTGATGGCGGCCGACCGGCTGTGGGACGTCACGGTGGGCGACGCCGCGCCCGCCTCCGCCGAGGCCGGGTCGCCGCGCGCCCCGCTGCCCTCCGCCTGACGCCTCAGGGCGACGGCGGCACGCGCAGCGCCGCCAGGACCGGGAGGTGGTCGGTGGCGCGGGTCAGGTCGGCGGGGGCGACGCCGGGGAGGCCGGCGGGCACGCCGCAGGCGAGGACCTCCACCCCCGGGGTGGTGAACAGGGCGTCGATGCGCTGCACGGGATCCACCGCGGGGGAGGTGTACTCGGCGCCCCACGGAGCGGCGGCATAGGCGTCCCGCAGCTCCGCCGCGACCCGCCGGAACGTCCGCCCCCGGGGCGACTCGTTGAGGTCGCCGCCCGCCAGCACGTGCGGGACATTCAGCCCCCGCACCCGCTCCAGCAGCAGGCCGCCCTGCTCGTACCGCTCGGCGGCCTGCAGCGACAGATGGCAGGACAGCACCCCCAGCCGCGCCGCCGGCCCGAACCGCACCACGGCCGTGGCGAAGCCCCGGCGGTGCAGTCCGGGCGTGAGCGGCAGCAGCACGTCCTCGGCGCGTTCCACGGTCGCCCGCAGCGAGCACAGCAGCGCCGGCCCCGCGGCGGGCGCGCCGCCGGAGAGGACCACCAGGCCCGACTCCCGCGCCAGCCGCGCCAGCCGCTTGCGCCAGCCGACGAACCGCGGCGCCTCCTGCACCAGGACCACGTCCGGCGCGCAGGCCCGGATCACCCGGGCCAGCGCCGCCGTGTCGTCCCGCATCGAGCGCACGTTGTAGGACAGCGCCCGGATCACGGCCGACCCGTCGGCCTCGGTCCGGGACTCCGGAAGCGGGGGGAACGCGTCGGCCGTCACCGGACGGCCCTACATCGGGGCGGCGGGCTGCCGGGCCAGGTCGGCGGCGCCGACCAGACCCGCCTTGCCGCCCAGCGTCGCCGCGGTCACCTCGGCGACCGGACGCCACCCGCCGCCGACCAGCCAGCGCCGGTAGGACTTGCGGACCGGGCCCAGCAGCAGCTCGCCCTCGTCGGAGAGCCCGCCGCCGATGATGAACGCCTCCGGGTCGAAGAGCGACGCCAGGTCGGCGAGGCCCGCGCCGACCCAGCGGGCCAGCTCCCGGTAGGAGTCGACGGCGACCCGGTCGCCCTGCCGGGCGGCGGTCGAGATGTGCTTGCCCTCGATGCCGTCGGGGGTGCCGTCGCCCAGCGAGAGCAGCAGCTCCGCGCTGGACGGCGTGGCGGAGGCGCGCTGCTTGGCGTACCGCACCAGGGCGCGGCCGGAGGCGTACTGCTCCCAGCAGCCCTGCTTGCCGCAGCCGCACTGCAGGCCGTCCGGCACCATCCGCATGTGGCCGAACTCGGCGGCCACACCGAAGTGACCGCGGCGCAGCTTGTCGCCGATGATGATGCCGCCGCCCAGGCCGGTGCCCAGGGTGATGACGATGACGTTGCGGTGGTTGCGGCCCGCGCCGAACTTGAACTCGCCCCACGCCGCGGCGTTGGCGTCGTTCTCCACGACGACGGGGAGGTCCACGCGGGCCTCCACCTTCGCCTTGAGCGGCTCCTGCCGCCAGTCGATGTTGGGCGCGAAGTAGACCGTGGCCCGCTGCCGGTCCACGTAGCCGGCGGCGCCGATGCCCACGCCGACGATCTGGTGGCCGGCCCTTGCGCCGTCCACCGCGGACGCGATGGCGTCGACGATGGCGGCAGCCGTGTCGGGGGTCGGCACCTTGAAGGTCGAGAGGATGTTGCCTTCCTCGTCGACGACTCCCGCCGCGATCTTGGTGCCGCCGATGTCGACGCCGATGGTGAGTCCCATGTGTCCCTCGGTAAATGGTCGTGCCCGCTGGGCCTTACCGTACCGGAGGGCGATCACTCCACGTCGATCCGCTGTCCACCGGACGTCCCGTCGTCGCCGTCGTCGCCGTCCTCGCCGCGCCGGTCGCCGGGACCGGAGGCGGGGCGCTCGGCGGAACGGTCGGTGGAACGGTCCTCGCCGGCGGTCCAGCGGCCCTCCTGGGCGCGCACCGCCGAGCGGTAGGCGGCGAGCAGTTCGGAACCGGCGGCGGCCAGGTGGCGGAAGACCTCCGGATTGCGTTCCACGACCGGCTCCACGGCCGCCCTGGCCTGCCGGACGACCTGCTCCGCGGCCCCCAGGATCTGCGCCTGGCCCTGCAGGGAGGACAGCCGGTCGGCGACCGCGGAGGCCAGCTTGCGCAGCTCCTCGGCGGGCGAACCGGTGTCGTCGGCCGGCCCCCGGCGCTCGCGGTGGCGTTCGCGCTCCGCCCGCAGGTCCTCGGCGCAGGCCTCGGCCCAGGCGTCGGAGTCGCTGATGTGTCCCTCGGGCTTCTCGGGCTTCTCGGTCATCGGCGAACCCTTCCTCCGCGTCGTCCCGCTTCGTCGCGGCCGGACACTCCCGACGTTACCGGAACGACACCGCCGCATTCAGGGCCTGCCGGATTCAGCGCCCGCCGGGGGAGCGGGGCCACAGCCCGGGGTCCGGGACGAAGCGGACGTGGAGCTCGCCCTCGCGCAGCGCCGCCCCGGACACCGCGCACCGGCGCAGCGCCGCGGGCAGGGGCAGGGCGCGGCGGAACCGGCCCGCGGTCAGCAGCAGCTCGTCGCCGCGGCGGACCAGGTCCAGCTCCTCGCGGACGGCGCCGGGCAGCGGGATCCGCCACACCAGCGTGCCGTCCTCGGCCGTCCGGTCCTCCACCGGCCGCTCCACGCGGGGCGCGGACGCCGCGGTGTCCACGCCCGGCACGCCGAGGGCGGTCAGGTCGTCGGCGCCGCGCGGATCCCGGCCCAGGTGCGGGACCACCCGGACGGGGAGGGCCGGGGACCACTCGTCCAGCGCCTTGCGCTGCTGGGCGCCGAGCACCGCCAGCCAGGTGTCGGGGGACGAGTCCGGTACCACCCGGTTGGCCAGCAGCGCCTCGGGACGGTGGCCGTGCAGGGCTAGCCCGAGCACCGCGGCGCGCACCGCCTCGACGGCGCCGGGCCCGGGCTCGGCGGTGAGCCGCACCGAGGCCCGTTCCAGCAGGGCCTCCACCTCGGCGAGTTCGTCCTCGCGGCGGGCGGCGGAGTCGTACAGCCAGTCGGCCGGCAGGGGGACGCCGGCCAGCCGCCCC
Organism: Streptomyces sp. NPDC002640; assembly: GCF_053592575.1. Taxonomy (NCBI): domain Bacteria; kingdom Bacillati; phylum Actinomycetota; class Actinomycetes; order Kitasatosporales; family Streptomycetaceae; genus Streptomyces; species Streptomyces sp. NPDC002640. Next base: position 228,391 of record NZ_JBSFVZ010000011.1, read on the forward strand.
AGCAGCGGCCGCAGGGCGCGGGCGGCCTGGCGTTCGGGCGGCAGGAGCCGGCGCAGGTAGCGGCGGAGCTCGCCCGGCAGGGCCAGCAGCGCCAGGGCGTCCGGCGCCGCCGGGAGGTCGACGACCAGCACGTCGTGGGCCCCGGAGCGGGCCGCGTCGCGCAGCTCGCGCAGCAGGCCGAGCTCCCGGGCGCCGGGCAGCGCGGTGAGCTCGTCCCGTTCCAGCGGGCGGGCCCCCAGCAGGTCCAGGGCGGAGGAGGAGCGTTCCTGAAGGGCGGCCAGCGCGTCCCGGAACCCCTCCGCGGGGTCGGGCACGCGCACGGCCGGCCCGGGAACCCCGGCGGGCAGCAGCCCGGCCGGCAGCGCCGGATCGGCGGTGAGCAGCAGGACGCGGTGGCCCTCCCGGGCGGCGCGCAGGGCGGTGGCCGCGGCGAGGGTGGTCCGGCCGGAACCGCCGGGCCCGGTGATCAGTACGGTCCGCATGAGCGGGGGACGCCCGGTTCCTAGGCCGCCCTGGACTCGACGCGCTTCTTCAGGCCGGCCAGCGCCCGGTCGATGATGACCTTCTCGGCCTTGCGCTTGATCATCCCCAGCATGGGGATCTTGACGTCCACGGTGAGGGTGTAGGTGACCTCGGTGGTGCCGTCGCCGCGGTCCCGCAGCGCGTAGCTGCCGTCCAGCGACCGCAGCATCTGCGACTTCACCAGGGTCCAGGAGACCTCGTGGTCGCCCTTCCAGGTGTAGCCCAGGGTCTGGTCGTCCTTGATCGCGCCGGCGTCCATCACCAGCCGGACCTGCTCCGCGCGGCCCCGGTCGTCGGTGGCGACGACCTCCGCCTCCTTCACCTCACCGGTCCACTCCGGGTAGCGGGCGAAGTCGGCGATCACCTCCATCACAGCGGCCGGTGCGGCCCCGATCGTGATGTTCGAGCTGGTGTGTTCCGCCATCGCCGTAGCTCCTCCAGATCCGGTCCGGCAGGTCTGCGGGTGCAGGCTATCGCGCGCCGGGCACCGCTCCGGAGCCGCGTCGGGCCCGGGGCTCAGAACTCGAGCGCCCAGGGCTTCCCGCTGCTCGCGAAGTGACCGACGTTCACGCACTCCGTGGACCCGACGCGCATCCGCCGCCGCAGCGGCTGGTGCACGTGGCCGAAGAGCGAGTACCGCGGCCGGGTGCGCCGGATCACGTCCAGCAGGGCGCGGCTGCCGCGCTCGAAGCGGCGGGCCACGGTGTCGTAGACCAGGTCGGGGACCTCCGGCGGGATGTGCGTGCACAGCACGTCCACCTCGCCGATCGCGGCCAGCTTGGCCTCGTACTCCTCGTCGCTGATCTCGAAGGGCGTCCGCATCGGGGTGCGCAGGCCGCCGCCGACGAAGCCGAAGGTCCAGCCGCCGATCTCCACCCGCTGCCCGTCCAGGACGGTGGTGCCCTCCCGCGCGTACTGCGACCACAGCCGGGGGATGTCGACATTGCCGTACGTGGCGTACGTCGGGGCGGGCATCGCCGCGAACATCTCGGCGTACTGCCGGCGCACCGCCCGCTCGATCAGCACCGCCCGGTCCTCGCCCTGGGCCGCCCACAGCCCGGCCTGGAACTCCCGGGCCTCCTCGAACCGGCGGGCCGTGCGCAGCTCCACGATCCGGTCCGCGTTCTCCACGCCGAACAGGTCCGGGAAGATGCCGCGGGAGTGGTCCGCGTAGTCCAGGAACAGGACCAGGTCCCCGAGGCAGATCAGCGCGTCGGCGCCGTCCTTGGCCTTCGCCAGATCACGCGCGTTGCCGTGCACGTCGCTGACCACGTGGATGCGGGTGCCCGGGCGGCCGGCCCGGTCACGCAGGGGTTTCGCTGCCATGCCGAGGAAGCGTAGGCGTGTGGTGCAACCGTGAACAGAGGCGTCGGACCTGCGGTTACTCTGGCTTCCCGAGAATGGCGTGGACTACTGTGCGCAATGGAACACCAGTCGTGTGACGCGGCGAACATCCGACCCGGACGCCCTTTCGGAGCGAACCTACCCAGGGGTAACGTCCGTTCGGTCCCGTAGTGCCAGGTCCAGGGCGGACCATGTCCGTACCCGGCCGGGCGCGCGCCCAAGCCATGGACCGCACCGTCGCATCCACACAACGTCGTGGCGTCGGCGCCAATGAGGAGCAGCAGTCTTGCGCGAGTTCAGCCTTCCGGCTCTGTACGAAGTCCCTGCGGACGGCAATCTGACCGACCTGGTCCGCAGAAACGCCGCGCAGCACCCCCGGACCGCGGTCATCGCCCGCAAGGACGCCGCCGGCGCCTGGCAGGACGTCACCGCCGAGCAGTTCCTCGCCGAGGTCAACGCCGCCGCCAAGGGCCTGATCGGCGCGGGCGTCCAGCCCGGCGACCGGGTGGCGCTGATCTCCCGCACCCGCTACGAGTGGGCGCTGCTGGACTTCGCGATCTGGAGCGCGGGCGCGGTGACCGTGCCGGTCTACGAGACCAGCTCCCCCGAGCAGATCGAGTGGATACTCGGCGACGCCGGCGTCACCGCCGTGGTCGTCGAGACGCCTCTGCACGCCGCCGGCGTCGAGCAGGTCCGGGCCGGGCTCCCCGCCCTCAAGCACGTCTGGCAGCTCGACGACGGCGCCCTCGACGAACTCGGCCGCCTCGGCCAGGACGTCTCCGACGACACCCTCGACGAGCGCGGCCGCTCCGCCAAGGCGGACGACCCGGCCACCATCGTCTACACCTCCGGCACCACCGGCCGTCCCAAGGGCTGCGTGCTCACCCACCGCAACTGGTTCGCGGAGGCGGGCAACGCCGTCGAGCGCCTGGCCCCGCTCTTCGAGACCGGCCGCTGCTCCGTGCTGCTGTTCCTCCCGCTCGCCCACGTCTTCGGGCGGCTCGTCGAGATCGCGTCGATGCTCGCGCCGATCCGCCTGGGCCTCGTCCCGGACATCAAGAACCTCACCGACGAGCTCGCCTCGTTCCGCCCGACGCTGATCCTCGGCGTGCCGCGGGTCTTCGAGAAGGTCTACAACTCCGCCCGCGCCAAGGCCCAGGCCGACGGCAAGGGCAAGATCTTCGACAAGGCGGCCGCCACGGCGATCGCCTACAGCCGCGCCCTGGACGAGCCCGCGGGCCCGTCCTTCGGTCTGCGCGTCAAGTACAAGATCTTCGACAAGCTGGTCTACAGCAAGCTGCGCGCGGTCCTCGGCGGGCGCGGCGAGTACGCGGTCTCCGGCGGCGCGCCGCTGGGCGAGCGGCTCGGCCACTTCTTCCGCGGCATCGGCTTCACCATCCTCGAGGGCTACGGCCTCACCGAGTCCGCCGCGGCGACCGCCTTCAACCCGTGGGACAAGCAGAAGATCGGCACGGTCGGCCAGCCGCTGCCGGGCTCGGTCGTCCGCATCGCCGACGACGGCGAGGTCCTGCTCCACGGCGAGCACGTCTTCACCGGCTACTGGAACAACCCGGCGGCCACCGAGGAGGCGCTGGAGGACGGCTGGTTCCACACCGGCGACCTCGGCACCCTCGACGAGGACGGCTACCTGCGGATCACCGGCCGCAAGAAGGAGATCATCGTCACCGCCGGCGGCAAGAACGTCGCCCCCGCGGTGATCGAGGACCGGATCCGGGCGCACGCGCTGGTCGCGGAGTGCATGGTGGTCGGCGACGGGCGGCCGTTCGTGGGCGCGCTGGTCACGCTGGACGAGGAGTTCCTCGGCCGCTGGTGCGCGGAGAACGGCAAGCCGGCCGGGACGACGCCGACGGACCTGCGGGACGACGCGGACCTGCTGGCGACCATCCAGTCCGCGGTGGACGACGGCAACGCGGCGGTGTCCAAGGCGGAGTCGGTGCGGAAGTTCCGCGTGCTGTCGGGGCAGTTCACGGAGGAGTCCGGGCATCTCACGCCGTCGCTGAAGCTGAAGCGGAACGTTGTCGCCAAGGACTTCGCGGACGAGATCGAGGCGCTCTACCAGCGCTGACGTCCGCGCCGCGCGGCGTACGCGAAGGGGCCCGGGTCGACCTGACCCGGGCCCCTTCGCGTGTGCGGGGCATGCGTACGTACCGTCTGCCTGCGCGGGGTGGAGCGAGCCGCCTGCCGCGTAAGGCGCCGCCCCGCGCCCGCCCGTGCCGCCCCCTGGGCGGCCCAGCCGCCCGCAGGAAGGGGCGACAGCCTGCGGGCAAGTGAAGGGGACCGTCAGACGACCGCGCCGCGGCCCGGGTCGTCGGAGTCGTCCGCGTCGGGATCCATGCGGAGCACCAGCGCCGCCGCCCCGCCCAGGAACCCGCCCACGCACACCGTGGTGAGCCACCACGACATGTGCCACCCCAGCAGCACCGCGAACAGCAGCAGCACCGGCCCGCCGATCACGCCGAGCCAGGCGAACCTGGCCGTCGGGTCCGACTCCGGCAGCGGCGGCGGCTCGGGCGGCACGAAGTGGTCCTCCTCCTCCGGCGGGTCCGCGAGCCCGTAGTCCCGCGGCCCGGCCGGCGGCGCCGTCGCCGTGGCCCCCGCGCCCACGCCCGGCGCGAACGTCACCGACCCGCCCAGCGGCCGGGCCTCCGGCTCCGCGTCCGGCTCGGCGCCCTCCGGCGCCGCCACGCCCGCGGACCCGTCCGCCGCCGGCGGCTCCACGTCCGCGTCCGGCAGCGCCAGGTCCTCCACCGGGCGGAACGGTCTCGTCCCCGGCGGGTCGGCCGGCTCGTCGCCGTAGGACGCCACGATCGCCTCCCACGCCGCCTTCTCGTCGAACGCGGGCAGGTCGGGGTCCTGCTCGCGGTCCGGATCCTGTCCCGTGCCGTTCTCAGCCAACGGAAGCCGCCCCCTCACGGTCGCCGTCCGCCTCCGGCGCCAGCCGCTCGACGAACGACAGGCTCGCCGCGAAGATCCGCTCCGCGTCGTTGTCCAGCGTCGCCACGTGGTAGCTGTCCTCCAGCAGGATCTCCGTGGTGTCCACCGAGGAGACCCGGGACAGGATCCGCGCCGAGTCGGCCGGGGCCACCACGTGGTCCTCGGCGCTGTGCAGGAGCAGCAACGGCTGCGTCACCTGCGGCAGCTCGCGGTCCAGCGTCCGCAGGAAGACCGCCAGCGAGTACGCGGCGTGCAGCGGCACCTTGGCGTACCCGAGCTCCGTGACGCCGTCCTTCTTGATGTCGTCGGTCAGCCCCTTGGTGGTGGGCACCAGGTGCCGCACCACGGGGAGCACCCGCGCGGCCGCGCCGTGCACCTTGTTCACCGGGTTGACCAGCACCAGCCCGCTCACCGCGTCGCCGTGCCGCGCGGCCAAGCGCAGGGCCAGCGCGCCGCCCATCGACAGACCGCAGACGAAGACCTTCGAGCAGCGCGCGGTGAGCTCCCGCAGCGCGCGGTCGACCTCCGCGTACCAGTCCTGCCAGCCGGTGACCTGCATGTCCTCCCAGCGGGTGCCGTGCCCCGGCAGCAGCGGCAGGGAGACGGTGAGGCCGCGTCCGGCCAGGTACTCGGCCCACGGGCGCATCGACTGCGGCGAACCGGTGAAACCGTGACACAGCAGGACGCCGATCTCCCCGCCCTCGTGGCGGAACGGCTCGGCTCCGGGAAGGACCGGCACCTTCGGTCTCCTCGTGACTGGGCCGTGCCGGCGGGTACCCGCACGGCACAGAGGTGGAGTGGGTACTTCACCGTACGCGACCGTGCCTGCACCGGCCAGGGGCGTCGAGCGTTTGCCGCGGCCTCGGGATATGGTTCGGACCCGATGCACAGGAGGGCAGTCGGGTGATCTACGAAATAATGAAGGTGATCATCGGGGCACCGGTGAAGCTCACGTTCAGACCTTGGGTCGAGGGGCTGGAGAACATTCCGGCCGACGGCCCCGCGATCCTCGCGAGCAACCACCTGTCCTTCTCGGACTCCATCTTCCTGCCCGTGATGCTCGACCGGAAGGTCACCTTCATCGCCAAGGCGGAGTACTTCACCACCCCGGGCGTCAAGGGACGTCTGACGGCCGCCTTCATGCGGGGCGTCGGCCAGCTCCCGGTGGACCGCGAGGGCGGCCGCTCGGCCGGCGAGGCCGCGATCCGCAGCGGCATCAAGGTCATCGAGAACGGCGGCCTCTTCGGCATCTACCCCGAGGGCACCCGCTCGCCCGACGGCCGCCTCTACCGCGGCAAGCCCGGCGGCCTGGCCCGCGTCGCGCTGGCCACCGGCGCCCCGGTCATCCCGGTCGCCATGCTCGACACCGAGAAGATCCAGCCGCCCGGCAAGGCCATGCCCAAGATCATGCGCCCGGGCATCCGGATCGGGAAGCCGCTCGACTTCAGCCGCTACCAGGGCATGGACAACGACCGCTACGTGCTCCGCGCCGTGACCGACGAGGTCATGTACGAGCTGATGAAGCTGTCCGGCCAGGAGTACGTCGACATGTACGCCACCGCCGCCAAGCGCCAGCTCGCCGAGGCGGCCAAGGCCGCGAAGGCCGCCGCGCGCGCCGAGGCGACCGCGGGCGCCGGCCGGACGCCGAAGGACAGCTGACCTCGGTCTACCCCGGCGCGGGCTCGCGCCGGGGGACGGGGGAGACGGGGCACGGGGGACGGGGAACGGGGGAGGGGCCGTGGACGGGAGACCGCGCGGCAGGATGTCGGTCGAGCAGCCGATGTGGCGTGCGCTGACCGCCTACCGGGTGCTGACCATGCTGTACGCCGTCGGCCTGTTCGCCTCGGCGTACGACCATTTCGTGCGGCCGCAGGTCGCCGTGGGCTACTACGCCGTCCTGGTGGTGTGGACCCTGGCCACCGTGCGGAAGGTCGCCGACGCCCGCAGCTGCACCAAGGGCTTCCTGGGCATCGACCTGACGATCGCGGTCGTCGGCATCCTCCTCACCCCGCTGGCCGACTCCGCCACCCGGATCCACGCGGGCGGGCCCACCCTGCCGTCGATCTGGACGGCCGGATCGGTGCTCGCCTTCGCCGTCAAGGGAGGCTGGCGCTGGGCGGCCTTCGCCTCCACCCTGGTGGCCGCCGCCAACCTGGTGGAGCGGGGCGCCCCCACCCGCGACACCGTGCACAACGTGATCCTGGTGTGGGTCGCCGCCATCGCCATCGGCTACGTCGTCGAGGTGGCCCGCGCGTCCGAGCGGACGCTGGCCCGCGCCCTGGAGATCCAGGCCGCCACCCGGGAGCGCGAGCGGCTGGCCCGCGACATCCACGACGGCGTCCTCCAGGTCCTCGCCATGATCCGGCGGCGGGCCGCCGACGGCGCGACCCGCGGCGGGGCGTCCGGTGGAGCGTCCGGTGGCGCGTCCGGTGGCGCGGACACCGCCGAACTGGTGCGGCTGGCCGGCGAGCAGGAGTCCGCGCTCCGCGCGCTGATATCCCGAGGCCTGCCCGGCCCGGGAGACACCGCCGCCCACGACGGCGCGGGCCAGGAGGACCAGGAGCAGCCGGACGGCCCCGTCGACCTGCGCACCCTGCTGGCCCGGCACGCCACCGGCCCCCGGATCGCCCTGGCCGAGCCGGGCACCCCGGTGGAGCTGCCCGGCCACGCCGCCCGCGAGGTGGCCGCGGCGGTCGGCGCCGCGCTGGACAACGTCCGGGCGCACGCGGGCGAGCAGGCCCGGGCGTGGATCCTGCTCGAGGACGAACCGGACCGGGTGATCGTCACCGTCCGCGACGACGGCCCCGGCATCCCCGCCGGCCGGCTCCAGGCCGCCGAGAGCGAGGGGCGCCTCGGCGTCGCCCAGTCGATCGTCGGCCGGCTGCGCGACCTCGGCGGCACCGCCGAGCTGTTCTCGGTCCCCGGCCAGGGCGCCGAGGTCGAGTTGAGGGTCCCGAAGAGCTGAAGAGCTGAAGAGCTGAAGAGCTGAAGAGCTGAAGAGCTGAAGAGCTGAAGAGCCGAGGAGAGCGACGCCGATGGGGGAGAGCCCGGTGAACCCGGTGAACCCGGTGAAGGTGATGGTGGTCGACGACCACCCGATGTGGCGGGACGCGGTCGCCCGGGACCTGGCCGGAGCCGGGTTCGAGGTGGTGGCCACCGCCGGCGACGGCGAGCAGGCCGTGCGGCGGGCCCGCGCGGTCCGGCCCGAGGTGCTGGTCCTCGACCTCAACCTGCCGCTGAAGCCCGGGGTGGCCGTCTGCCGCGAACTGGTCGGCGCCGACCCCTCGCTGCGGGTGCTGGTGCTCTCGGCCAGCGGCGAGCACGCCGACGTGCTGGAGGCCGTGAAGTCCGGCGCCACCGGCTACCTGGTGAAGTCCGCCTCCACCGAGGAACTGCTGGACGCCGTCCGGCGCACCGCCGTCGGCGAGGCCGTGTTCACGCCCGGCCTCGCCGGACTGGTGCTCGGCGAGTACCGCCGGCTCGCCTCCGGGCCCGCCGAGCCGGCGCCCGCCGCGCCCGCGCCCCGGCTCACCGAGCGGGAGACCGAGGTGCTGCGCCTGGTCGCCAAGGGCCTGTCGTACAAGCAGATCGCGGAGCGTCTGGTGATCTCCCACCGGACCGTGCAGAACCACGTCCAGAACACCCTCGGCAAGCTGCAGCTCCACAACCGGGTGGAGCTGGTCCGGTACGCCATCGAGACCGGCCTCGACGAGGACTGACCCGTCCGGCCCGGGCGGGGAGGGCCTGACGGCCGCTCGCGGCCCGGGCGGAGCGCTCGTATCGTCGGCTCCATGGAGATCCTCGCGTTCGGTGTCCAGTACGAAGAGAAGCCGCTCCTGGAGCAGGCGTTCGCCGACACGGTGGCCCCGCTGGGGCACGAGCTGCGCTGCCTGGACGTCAACCTGGACGCGGACACCGCCGCGCTCGCCCTCGGCCACGAGGTGGTGGTCACCCCGGTCAACGCGGTGCTCGACCACCAGGTGCTGCAGACCCTCGCGGTGGGCGGGACCGGGCTGATCGCCCAGCGCTCCACCGGCTTCAACAACATCGACCTGCCGGTCGCCGAACGCCTGGGCATGACCGTGGCACGGGTTGTCTCGTACTCGCCGCACTCGGTCGCCGAGCACGCCTGGTCGCTGGCGCTGGCCCTCAACCGGCGGATCGCCCGCGCCTCCCGCCGCACCCGCGACTTCGACTTCCGCATCAGCGGCCTGATGGGCCGTGACCTGCACGGCCGCACCGCCGGGGTGATCGGCACCGGCAAGATCGGCGCGGCCTTCGCCCGGATCGCGCACGGCTTCGGCATGCGGCTGCTGGGCTGGGACATCGCCGAGAACCCCGAGTGCCTGGACCTCGGCATGACCTACGTCCCGATCGCCGACCTGCTGGCCCGGGCCGACGTCGTCACCCTGCACGTGCCGCTCACCCCGCAGACCCAGCACCTCATCGGCGCGGACTCGCTGCGGCTGATGAAGGACGACGCGATCCTGGTGAACACCAGCCGCGGCGGCCTGGTCGACACCGCCGCGCTCGTCGCCGAACTGCGGGCCGGCCGGTTCACCGGCGTGGGCCTGGACGTCTACGAGGCGGAGGAGGGCCTGTTCTTCCTCGACAAGTCGCTGGAGACCGTCGACGACGACACCCTGGCCCGGCTGGTCACCTTCCCGAACGTCCTGGTCACCGCCCACCAGGCCTACTACACCTCCGACGCGGTGGCGCAGATCTCCCGCACCACCGCGTCCAACGTGGCGGACTACCTGGCCGGCCGCCGCTCGGAGAACGTGCTGGTCCCCAGGCCGCCGGACTGACCCGGCGCGAGCCCTTCGAGCAGGGCGCGCACGACCTCGAGACCACGCACCGTCAGCACCGACTCCGGGTGGAACTGCACCCCGGCGAAGCCCGGCCCGCGCAGCGCGTGCACCTCGCCGTCCTCGCCCCGGCTCACCTCCACGGCGTGCGCCGCCAGCTCCAGCGCCGCCTCGTCGTCGCAGCGGGCGACGAAGCTGTTGTAGAAGCCGACCGTCTCCGGCCGCCCGAACAGGTCCACCGTCGTCTGCGCGCCCTGGTACGGGACCCGCTTGCGGACGATCTCCAGGCCCAGCTCGGCCGCGATCAGCTCGTGGCCCAGGCAGACGCCCAGCACCCCGTGCCGGTCACCGCCACCCCGCACGCGGAGCACCTCCGCCGCCAGACCGCGCAGGAACCGCATCCGCGGGTCCGCCGCGTCCCCCGGGTCGCCGGGGCCGGGGCCGAGCACCACCGGTCCCTCGTGGGCCAGCACCGCCTCGCGCAGCCCCGGCTCGTCGAAACGGCGCACCGTCACCGTCAGGCCCAGCGAGCGCAGCAGGTGGGCGAGCATCGCGGTGAAGGTGTCCTCGGCGTCCACCACCAGGGCGTGCCCGCCGAGCGCTGCGGCCTCCTCCCCGCGGTCGTGCATCCGCAGCCAGAACGGCGCCAGGTCCGCCCGCCGCGCGTCCAGCGCGGCCCGCACCCGCGGGTCGTCCGCCAGCCGCGGCGCCGCCCGCTCCTCGCGGGGGCGGCCCGGGCGGACACCCAGCGCGGCCAGCACCCCGGCCGCCTTGGCGTGCGTCTCGGCCACCTCGCCCGCCGGGTCGGAGCCGCGCACCAGCGTCGCCCCCACCCCCACCCGCAGGTCGCCGTCGGCGGAGAGGTCCGCGGTGCGGATCAGGATCGGTGAGTCCAGGGTCTGCGCCCCGCCCGCGTCCCGCCCCAGCAGCGCCAGCGCGCCCGCGTAGTAGCCGCGCCCGTCCCGCTCGTGCCGCTCGATCACCCGGCAGGCGTTCTGCACGGGGGAACCGGTCACGGTGGCGGCGAACATGGTCTCCCGCAGCACCTCGCGGGCGTCCAGGGTGGAGCGGCCGCGCAGCTCGTACTCGGTGTGCGCCAGGTGCGCCATCTCCTTCAGCCGCGGCCCGACCACCACACCGCCCATGTCGCCGACCGTGCACATCATCTTGAGCTCCTCGTCCACCACCATGGAGAGCTCCTCGGTCTCCTTGGCGCTGCCCAGGAACCCCAGCAGGTCCTCGGGCGTCGGCCCGCCGGCCGGGTAGCGGTAGGTGCCGCTGATCGGGTTCATCACCACGGCCTGCCCCGACATCCGCACGTGCACCTCCGGGCTCGCCCCGACCAGCGTGCGGTCCCCGGTGTGCACCACGAACGTCCAGTACGCGCCCCGCTCGCCCTCCAGGAGCCGCCGGAACAGGGCCAGCGCGTCCACCGCGCCGAACCCGTCGATCCGGCCGCGGTAGGTGCGGCGGATCACGAAGTTCGCGCCCTCGCCGCGCCCGATCTCCTCCCGCAGCACCCGCTCCACGGTGGCGGCGTAGGAGGCGTCGTCCTGGTCGAAGCCGCCGTCCTCCACCCGCACCTCGTGCGCGGGCAGCTGCGCCAGCGCCTCGGCCAGGGGGATCTCGTACGACTCCTCGGGGGTCAGCGCCAGCAGCGGCGTGCCGTCGTCGCGGACGTCGAAGCCGCGCTCGCGGATCTGCCGGAACGGCACCAGGGCCAGCGCCCGGTCGGGCAGCTCGGCGAGCCGGTCGTACGCGGCGACCGGGCCGACCAGCAGCTCGACGAGATCCTGGTCACGTCCGGGGGTGCGGCGGCGCAGCAGGGCGAACGGGCGTCCGTCGCCGGGCAGCAGCGAGAGGTCCATGGCGGGTGCTCCTCGGTGGTTGGGAGGTGAGGAGGAGCGGCCCGGTCGCGAAAACACCGAAGGCCGCCCCTCGGGCGGCCTTCGCGAAGTGTGGGTACGCGCAGTCAGTGGGCCGCCGAGGGAGCGGTCCACCACCAGTCGGTGCGGTGAGCGTGCGCGAACATGCCGGGAACAGTACCGCAGCGTGGCGGCGGGTGTACGCGGTACGGACGGTGCGTCCCACAGTGTGGGCTTTTCGGCCGTGCCGGAGAAGGCACCCCTTACTCTTGCTGGCGTGACCGTGAACCTTGAGAGCCCCGCCGCCTTCGTGCCCACCTGGAGTGACCTGCCCGCTGCCCAGCAGCCGGAGTATCCCGACCAGGAAGCCCTGCGCAAGGTCGTCACGGAGCTCGAGAGCTACCCGCCGCTGGTCTTCGCCGGCGAGTGCGACCAGCTGAAGGCCCGGATGGCGGCCGTCGCCAAGGGCGAGGCGTTCCTCCTGCAGGGCGGCGACTGCGCGGAGGCCTTCGACGGCGTCTCCGCCGACCACATCCGCAACAAGCTCAAGACGCTGCTCCAGATGGGCGCCGTCCTCACCTACGCCGCCTCCGTGCCGGTCGTGAAGGTGGGCCGCATCGCCGGCCAGTACTCCAAGCCGCGCTCCAAGCCGATGGAGACCCGCGACGGAGTGACCCTGCCGGTGTACCGCGGCGACTCGGTGAACGGCTTCGAGTTCACCGAGGCCTCCCGGATCCCCGACCCGGAGCGGCTGAAGCGGATGTACCACGCCTCGGCCTCCACGCTGAACCTGGTGCGCGCCTTCACCACCGGCGGCTACGCCGACCTGCGGCAGGTTCACGCCTGGAACCAGGACTTCGTGAAGTCGTCCCCCTCCGGCCAGCGCTACGAGCAGCTCGCCCGGGAGATCGACAACGCGCTGAACTTCATGCGGGCCTGCGGCACGGACCCCGAGGAGTTCAAGACCGTCGAGTTCTTCGCCTCCCACGAGGCGCTGCTGATGGACTACGAGACCGCCCTCACCCGGGTGGACTCCCGCACCGGCAAGCTCTACGACGTCTCCGGCCACATGGTCTGGATCGGCGAGCGGACCCGGCAGATGGACCACGCGCACATCGAGTTCGCGTCGAAGATCCAGAACCCGATCGGCATCAAGCTCGGCCCCACGACCACGGCCGAGGAGGCGCTGCAGTACATCGAGCGCCTCGACCCGGACCGCGAGCCGGGCCGGCTGACCTTCATCGTCCGGATGGGCGCGGACAAGATCCGCGACAAGCTCCCCGAGCTGGTCGAGAAGGTCACCGCCTCCGGCGCCACCGTCGCCTGGGTGACCGACCCGATGCACGGCAACACCTTCGAGGCGGCCTCCGGCCACAAGACCCGCCGCTTCGACGACGTGCTCGACGAGGTCAAGGGCTTCTTCGAGGTCCACAAGGGGCTCGGCACCCACCCCGGCGGCATCCACGTGGAGCTGACCGGCGACGACGTCACCGAGTGCGTGGGCGGCGGCGACGAGATCTTCGTCGACGACCTCCACCAGCGCTACGAGACCGCCTGCGACCCCCGCCTCAACCGCAGCCAGTCGCTGGACCTGGCGTTCCTGGTGGCGGAGATGTACCGCTCGCAGTGACGCACGGGCACTGACCTGAAGATGGGGCGCGGATCACAGGGATCCGCGCCCCATCGGTCTTCCCGGGCGGTACGGGGTGGGTTAGGTTAGGTTTGCCTCACCAAGCGGAACCCGACGTTCCGTACGCGGTCGGGGTGTGTCGACCGAACGATCCCAGGACGGGGGTGAACCTTCGTGTACGTGTGCAGCTGCTTCGGCGTGACCGAGGAGCAGGTGAAGCGCCACGCGGAGGCCGGTGCGTGCACCCCCCGCCAGATCGCCTCCGCCTGCAAGGCCGGCACCGACTGCGGCGGCTGCGTGAAGCGCATCCAGGCCCTGCTGGGCCGCGGCGCCTGCCCGCGCCGCGAGCTCATCGACACGGGTCGTCCCGCCGAGGCGCTGGCCCTCCCGGCCGACGGGGTCGAGACCCTGCCCGGCGCGGGCGCGGGCGCGGGCGCGGGCGCGGCGCCGCGCGCGCTCCCCGAGGCCGCCTGAGCCCGCTTCGGCCTCGGCGCTCAGCCGGCGGAGCTGTCCGGCTGCGACTGCTCGATCACCGTCGACAGGTACAGCGACTCACCCAGCTTCTCGATCAGCTCCAGCTGCGTGTCGAGGTAGTCGATGTGGTGCTCCTCGTCGGCAAGGATCGCCTCGAAGATGTTCGCCGAGGTGATGTCGTTCTTCGCCCGCATCACCTCGATGCCGCGCCGCAGCCGGTCGATGGCCTCCACCTCGACCTGCTTGTCCGCCTCGAACATCTCGGTGACCGTCTGCCCCACGCGGACGTGGAAGAGCCGCTGGTAGTTGGGCAGCGCGTCCAGCATCAGAATGCGCTCGGTGAGCACCTCGGCGTGCCGCATCTCGTCGAACGACTCCGCGCGGGTGTACCGGGCCAGCTTGGTCCAGCCCTTGTGGTCCTGCAGCTTGGAGTGCAGGAAGTACTGGTTGATCGCCGTCAGCTCGGCGGTCAGCTGCTCGTTGAGGAACTCGATGACCTCGGGGTCGCCCTGCATGCGGCGGGTCCTTCCGTACGCGGATCGATGTGACTGCTCGTGCGACTCTGCTCGTGCGACTGCTGCGCCCGCATGATCGCAACCAGGCGTCGCCACGTCCAGTAAGTGCACACTTACCCGACTTGTTCCCTTTTGGCCCCCTGTCGGCCGAGGCGGTTCCTCCGGCCCGGAACGGGTCTGTCAGGATGGACGCATGGGTCAGCCGGAGGAACACGCGTCCGGGGAAGCGGCACAGCCGGGACTTCCCCCGGGGCAGCGCCTGCAGCGCGGCTGGCCGGTCACCCACTACGGGCCGGTGCCGCGGTTCCGGCCGGAGCGGTGGGAGTTCCAGGTCTTCGGCGCCACCGCCGACGGCGGCAAGCGCTCCTGGAACCACGCCGAGTTCGGCGCCCTCCCGCGCTCCACGGTCGTCGCCGACCTGCACTGCGTGACCCGGTTCAGCATGCTCGGCGCCGAGTGGAGCGGCGTGCCCGCCCGCGTCGTCCTGGAGGCCGCGCCGCCGGCCCCCGACGTCACCCATGTGATGGTGTGGGCCGAGTACGGCTTCAGCTCCAACATGCGGCTGTCGGACTTCGCCGCGGAGAACACCATCTTCGCCACCCACAAGGACGGCGAACTCCTCACCGCCGAACACGGCTTCCCGCTCCGGCTGGTCGTGCCGCACCTGTACGCGTGGAAGGGCCCCAAATGGGTCCGCGCCGTCGAGTACATGACCACCGACCGGCGCGGCTTCTGGGAGGAACGGGGCTACCACAACATCGGCGACCCCTGGCGCGAACAGCGCTACTCCTACCAGGAGACCCCGGGCGAGGGCCCGGACCTGTAGGGCCCGGACCTGTAGGCCCGGACCTGTAGGGCTCGGCTCCTTTACGGCTGCCGCTGTTCCCGCAGCTTCTTGAGGCGCTCCACGTCGGCCGCGTGCCCCTCCTTGCCGCCCGGCGTCTCGATCACCAGCGGCACGCCCTCGGTCGCCGGGTGCCGCAGCAGCTCCCCGAACGGGTCCTCGCCGATGTGCCCCTCGCCGATGTTGGCGTGCCGGTCCTTGTGCGCCCCGACGACGTCCTTGGAGTCGTTGGCGTGGATCAGCTTGAGCCGGCCCGGGCCGACCGTCGCCACCAGCTCGTCCAGCGTCTGCCGCATGCCGTGCGGGCCGGTCAGGTCGTGCCCGGCGGCGAAGATGTGGCAGGTGTCCAGGCAGATCCCCAGCTTCGGGTGGGCGTCCAGCGCCTCGAAGTACGGCCCGAAGTCCTCGGCGCGCGAGCAGAGGGAGAAGCCCTGGCCGGCCGTCGACTCGATCAGCAGGAACGGGTCGTCCTCGTGCGTCAGCTCGTCCAGCAGCGGCAGCATGTACTCCCGCACCTGCTGGAGGGCCACGGAACGGTGCCGGCCCCCGGTCGCGCTGCCGGTGTGCACGACGACGCCGAGCGCCCCGATCTCCCGCCCCCGCCGCAGCGAGTGCCGCAGCGACTCCACCGACCGCTCCACGGTGGCCTCGGTGTGCGACCCGAAGTTGATCAGGTACGGGGCGTGGACGTAGGCGGGTATCGACTCCTCCGCGCAGGCGGCGCGGAACGCCTCGTCCTGGGCGGGGTTGCCGGTGGGGGTGGCCCAGCCCCGGGGGTTGGCGACGAAGACCTGCACGGTCTCGGCCGCCAGCTCCCTGGCGTACGCCAGACCGACACTGCTGAGGCCCCCGGCCACCGGGACGTGGCCCCCGACGGGGTTGCGCTGCGCGAACTTCACCTGTCAAGGGTGCCACGGCGGGCGCCGCACTCCAGCGGCCGCCCCATGCCTTGTGGCCGACCTCTGCTTCGGTGATCACCTGGGGGGCGAGCTGCAATCATCAGCGTCATCAAGGTAGTCGTGGCCCGGGTGCCCGTCAGTCGGGCGGTCTTGAGACGCGCCTTCATGCCGGCCGTTCCGCGCACCGCCGGGGGTCCGGTGGGCGCTGCGCTACCGCTGGGTGGCTTGCGGTGTGCGACGCGCGGACGCCCGCATATGCCGCCACGTGCGCCATCTTCGAAAGGGCTTCAAAGGTCGTCGGGGAGGACGCGGAAGTGGGTGTACCGGCCGCTC
Source organism: Streptomyces sp. NPDC002640 (assembly GCF_053592575.1). Classification (NCBI taxonomy): domain Bacteria; kingdom Bacillati; phylum Actinomycetota; class Actinomycetes; order Kitasatosporales; family Streptomycetaceae; genus Streptomyces; species Streptomyces sp. NPDC002640. Next base: position 244,580 of record NZ_JBSFVZ010000011.1, read on the forward strand.
AACGGTCGGACGGTTCGGAAATCACGGATGTCGCGGGTGACGATGGCGTCCGTGTCGTATTCGGCAGCCAGGGCGACGTTGACGGCGTCCACGAGGTCGAGGTCCAGTGCCGAGTACCGGGCACGGATCGCCAGTGCGGCGTCGAGCATGTCGGCGGTGGGTGGGACGAGGACCAGGCGAAGCTGACGGGTCCGGGCGGTCAGGGAGCGGAGGATGCCGTCCGCCGCCTTCCGGCCCGCGCGGCTGGTAGCCACCTGATGCACCTCGGTGAGAGCCAGGGGAGTGGCGACGAGCAGGGCGCATTCGTCGACCGCCTTCCTGGTGGCCAGGTGGGCGGGATCAGAGCGGTTGAAGAGCGTCAGCAGCCCGGAGGTGTCGGCGACGGCGATCACGCCTGGTCCTCCGTGTTTCGCCGCTCCCGGGACTCGTGACCGCGGACCACTGCGTCTCGGATCTCCTCCGCAGTGACTGGGCCGCCGAGGTCGTAGGTCTCCTCGTCGGTGACGAACGGCTCTTCCCATACCCGGTAGGCGAGAGCGATGCGGTGGATGCCCTCACGGATTATCTCGGCCTCGGGCTTCCCCACCCGGGCGGCGGCCTCCTTGATCAGCTCCAGATCGCTGTCCTCGGCATAGACGTTCGTGCGCTTCAGTGCCATGCGTTGATGGTACATGTCCTGTACCAGATGTCTCGGTGAGGTGGGTGCAAGCGTGATGGGCTGAAGGGCATGCCGCGGGTACGGGGCGCAGCTTCCGCCGACTCCTACGCCGAGGAAGAAAGGGGCCAGGGCATGGTCAGCGGCGCCAGCCAGCGCGGGCAGGCCGGTGTCCTGGCGGCGCATCTACGCCGGAGCCATAGGTGGCCAGGGTCCACATCTCGCCGCAGCAGACGCGTACCGGCACGACGCTGGCCGGCCATCGCAGCATCCCGTCGTCCTCGTCGGCACCGTTACGAGCGCTTTCCCAGGGCTAGCGGATCCTGATGGTGATCGTCGAGCCCTTCGGGGCCTTGTCGCCGGCGGAGGGGGACTGGGACTTCACGGTGTCGCGGAAGATGCCGAGGAGGCCGCGGTCCTCGTCGACCTCGAAGCCGGCCGCCTCCAGCGTCGCCGTCGCCTCGTCGACGGACCGGCCGGTGACGTCGGGGACCTCGATCATCTCGGGGCCCTTGGAGAGGGTGAGGGTGATCGTGTCGCCCTCGCCGGCCCGTTCCCCGGGGCGGGGGGACTGCTGGGCGACCTGGCCGCGTTCGTGCTGGGAGTGGATCTCCTGCGGGTCGATGCGGACCTTGAGGCCCGCGGCCTGGAGTTCCGCGCGCGCCTCGTCGAGTTCGGTGCCCGTGACGTCGGGGACGTCGACCGGTGCGCCCTTGCTGACGACCAGGGCGACGGCCGTGCCGGCCCGCCGCTCGGTGCCCGCCGCCGGGTCGGTGCCGATCACGGAGCCCTGCGGAACGCTCTCGCTGAACGCGCGCGTCACCATGCCCGGCTTGAGGCCCTGGTCCTCCAGTGCCTCGCGGGCCTGGTTCAGGGGGCGACCCTCGACGGAGGGGATCTTCACCACCTCGGGTCCCGAGGAGATGACCAGGGACACCGCGTCCCCGCCGCGCACCCGCTCCCCGACACCGGGGTCGGTGGAGATCACCGTGCCGCGCTCCACCGTGTCGCTGAAGCGGCGGGAGACGTCGCCGACCTCCAGACCGGCGTCCGACAGCCGGTCACGGGCCTGGGACTCGGTCTTGGCGAGCAGCGGGGGGACCTCGGTGAACTGGCCGGAGTTGATGTACCAGATGCCGCCGCCCAGGCCGACGAGGAGGAGCAGGCCCAGGACCAGGGTGAGCGGCCCCGGCCGGGCCGGACCGCGCCGGGAGGAACGGGAGGAACGGGAGGAAGGGGAAGGCGGCAGGCCCTCGGCGCCGAGCCGTGCGGTGTGCTCCGTCGCGGGGGCGGAGACCACCGTGGTGGGCTCGTCGTCGCCGACCGGCAGCGTACGGACCATCGGCCCGGAGAGCACCGAGGTGCGGTCCTCGGAACGGTCGTGCTCACCGGCACGGGCCAGCGGCGGCACCGCGTCCAGCTCGTCGGCGGACAGCGCCGCACGGGCCGCGCGTACGCGGGCCAGCAGTTCCGCGGCCGTGGACGGACGGTCCGCGGCGGCACGGGCGGCGGCCACGGCGACCAGCTCGTCCAGCGGACCCGCCAGCCCCGGCACGGAGGCCGAGGGCGCCGGAACGTCCTCGTTGAGGTGCCGGTAGAGGACCTGGGCGGGGGAGTCGCCGCGGTGCGGCTTCTCGCCGGTCAGCATCTCGTACAGGACGACACCGCAGGCGTAGACGTCGACGCGGGGGTCGGCGATGCCGCGTTCGATCTGCTCGGGGGCGAGGTAGGAGACCGTGCCCAGGACCGAGCCGGTGGAGTCGGTGACCGTGTCGACCGCCCTGACCAGGCCGAAGTCGGCGACCTTCACCCGGCCGTCGTCCCCTATGAGGACGTTCTCGGGCTTCATGTCGCGGTGGACGAACCCCGCCCGGTGGGCGGCGCCGAGGGCGGCCAGGACCGGCTCCAGGATGTCCAGCGCGGCCCGCGGCTGCAGCGCCCCGCGCTCGCGCAGGACGTCGCGCAGCGTGCAGCCGGCGACGTACTCCATGGCCAGGTAGACGTACCCCTCGTCGGCGCCCTGGTCGAAGACCTGCACCACGTTCGGGTGGGCCAGCCGCGCCACCGACCGCGCCTCGCGGATGAACCGCTCGACGAAGGCGGCGTCCTGCGCCAGCGACGGGTGCATCACCTTGAGCGCGAGCACGCGGTCGAGGCGGGTGTCCAGCGCGCGGTAGACGGTCGCCATACCGCCGACCGCGATCCGCGCGTCGACCCGGTAGCGGCCGTCGAGCAGGCGGCCGAGGAGCGGGTCCTGAAGGGTCGTGTCCACGGGGCGAGTCTACGAGGGGTGGGGCGGGGCCGGAGTCGCCCGCCGGAAGCGGGCGCCCCCTCGCGCCCCGCCGCGCGCCCCCTCAGAACGCCGGGCGCTCCGGATCGAGCTCGGCCAGGCCCTCCGTGGGGGAGGAGGCGTGGGCGAAACGGCGCTGCGGAATGCGCCCGGCCAGGCGCGCGAGGCGGCCCGCCTCGACGCCGTGCCGCATCGCCAGCGCCATCCGCTCCGGGTCCCGAGCCCTGGTCACCGCCGAGGCGAGCATCACACCCGCGCAGCCCAGCTCCATGGCGAAGCTCACGTCGGAGGCGGTGCCCGCGCCCGCGTCCAGGATCACCGGGACGCCGACGGACTCCACCATCAGCTCGAAGTTGTGCGGGTTGCGGATGCCCATGCCGGAGCCGATCGGGGAGCCCAGCGGCATCACCGCCGCGCACCCGACGTCCTCGAGGCGCCGGGCCAGGACCGGGTCGTCGTTGGTGTACGGGAGGACCGTGAAACCGTCGTCGACCAGGGTCTCGGCGGCGTCGAGGAGTTCCACCGCGTCCGGGAGGAGGGTGCGCTCGTCGGCCACCACCTCCAGCTTCACCAGCGAGGTGCCGAGCGCCTCACGGGCCAGGCGGGCGGTCAGTACGGCCTCGCCGGCGGTGAAGCAGCCGGCCGTGTTGGGGAGCAGCTGGATGCCCAGCCGTTGCAGGACGGAGAGGACCGAGCCGTGGCTCCTCGGGTCCACGCGGCGCATGGCCACCGTGGTCAGCTCGGTGCCGGAGGCGACCAGGGCGCGTTCCAGCACGTCCAGGCCGGTCGCGCCGCCGGTGCCCATGATCAGGCGGGAGGTCAGCTTCAGGTCGCCCAGGACCAGCACGTCGTCGTCCTGGCCGCCCTGTGCGCGGTGTGCGTTCGGTTCCACGTCAGCCTCCCTGGACGGCGGTGAGGATCTCGACCCGGTCGCCGTCGGCGAGCGGGGTGCCCGCCCACCGGTCGCGGGGGACCACGGTCTCGTTGACCGCCGCCGCCACGCCCGAGCGGGACGGGGTCAGCAGGGCCACGACGGTATCCAGCGCGGTTCCGGCGGCCAGCTCGCGGGGGGCGCCGTTGACCCGGACGGTGATGGGCGCGCTCATGCCACGGCCTCCTCGCCGATGGTCGCTTCGCCGACGGCCGCGTCGCCGCGGGCCGCCCTGGCGTGTGCCGCCTCGCCGACGGCTGCCTCGACGGGTGCCGCCTCGCCTACGGCTGCCTCGGCGTGTGCCGCCTCGCCGACGGCCACCCGGGCGTGTGCCGCGTCGCCGACGGCTGCCCCGGCGCGGGTCGCCTCGCCGACCGCCACCTCGGCGCGGGCCACCCCGCCGCGGGCCTTCGCGGCGAAACGGTTCGCCGCGAAGGCACGGGCCCGTTCCGGCAGCGTCCCGGTGGCCAGGGTCTCCGCCATCAGGTCGCCGCTGACGGGGGTGAGCAGCACGCCGTTGCGGTAGTGGCCGGTGGCCAGCAGCAGGCCGTCCAGCGTGGTCGGGCCGAGCAGCGGTGCGTTGTCCGGCGTGCCCGGGCGGAGCCCCGCCAGGGTCTCGGTCAGCGGCAGTTCGGTGATGCCGGGCAGCAGTTCACGGGCGTCCCGCAGCAGCGTGTACACGCCGCCCGCGGTCACCGTGGTGTCGAAGCCCAGCTCCTCGCTGGTCGCCCCCACCACCAGCTCCCCGTTCTCCCGCGGCACCAGGTACACCGAGCTGCCGCGCACCACGGCCCGCACCGTGCGGGACAGGAACGGCGCGTACACCGGCGGCACGGCCAGCCGCACCACCTGTCCCTTCACCGGCCGGACCGGGGGCCGCACCTCCTCGGGCACCCCGTCCAGTTCCCCGCTGCGGCTCCCGCCGGCCAGCACCACGCGCCCGGCGGGCAGCACGGTGCCGTCCTCCGTCACCACGCCGGCCGCCCGGCCGCCGGTGACCTCCAGCCGCACGGCGCGCCGCCGGTGGACCACCACCCCGGCCCGCTCGCAGGCCCGCAGCAGCGCCGTGGCCAGCAGGCGCGGGTCGGCCTGATGGTCGCCGTCCACCCGCAGCCCGCCCCGCACCCCGGGCGCCAGCATCGGCTCCAGACGGCGGCACTCCCGGCCGGTCAGCCACTCCGAGCTCAGCCCGTGCGCCCGGTGCAACTCGGCGAGTTCACGGAGCTCCGCGCGGTCGTCGGCGTCCAGGGCGACGGCGAGGGTGCCGCACGCCCGGTAGCCGACGTCCATGCCGGACGCCTCCGCCAGCTCGGCGGCGAACGCGGGCCAGCGACGCGCGGACTCCAGGTTGAGGGCGAGCAACTCCTGCTCCCCGTGGTGGTGTTCGGTGACCGCGGCCAGCATCCCGGCGGCCACCCGGGCCGCACCGCCGCCCGGCTCCGGATCCACCACGGCGGTCGCCGCGCCGTCCAGCGCGGCCCGCCAGGCGGTCACCAGGCCGATGATCCCGCCACCCACCACCAGTACGTCGGACGTCATGGCGTCCCGCTCCTCCCTTCGCCGGAATGACCCGGATCAGGTTCCTACGGTCGGAGGCCGCCAGCCTCCCTCTCAGCCCGGTGCGTCCGGGCTCCCGCGAGTGCCTTACCGTCGCCACCCTAACCGCTGCTCCACGACGCTGAAAGGGAGTCACCCCGTGACCCGCTCCGCCTCCCTCGACGGCCTGCTGATGGCCCCCGTCTCCGACCAGGCGCCCGGACAGGTCGGATCCGCGACCCGCTTCCGCTACCACGAGCGCGACGGCGAGGTGTGGGCCACCTATCAGGGTGGCGACATCACCCGCGGGTACCTGGTCGGCACCCGGGAGGACGACCGGGTGGACTTCCGCTACGTCCAGCTGACCCGCGACGGCGCGACCGCCTCCGGACACTGCGTCTCGCGGGTCGTCGAGCTGCCCGACGGGCGGATCCGGCTCGAGGAGACCTGGGAGTGGGAGTCCCGGCCGGGCAGCGGGACCAGTGTCGTGGAGGAGATCCGTCCGTGACCCCGGCGCTCCGGTGTCTCCGGCGCTCGGGATGTCTAAGGTGAGGGAGTGAGCGAGGGCGTGAACGAGCAGACGCGGGGACGGGCCGTACGGCGCGTGGTGATCGCCGGGGCCGGCATGGCCGGTGTCCGGACGGCGGTGGCGCTGCGGGAGCGGGGCTTCGACGGCACGGTGACGCTGATCGGCGCGGAACCGCACCCGCCGTACGACCGGCCGCCGCTGTCCAAGGCGGTGCTGCTGGGCCAGGCCGACGCCGACCGCGCGGCCGCCTTCGACGTCGACTTCACGGCCCTCGGCATCGATCTGTGGCTCGACTGCGCGGTCACCGGGGTGCGCACCGCCGACAAGGAGATCGACACCTCCCGGGGACCCGTCGGCTACGACGTGATGGTGGCCGCCACCGGCGCCCACCCGGTCCGGCTGCCCGGCACCGAGGACTCCGCGGGCGTGCACGTGCTGCACGACCTCGACGACGCCCGGCGGCTGCGGCCCGTGCTGGAGCGCAAGGAGTCCGTGGTGGTGGCCGGCGCGGGCTGGATCGGCGCCGAGTTCACCACCGCCGCCCGGGACGCCGGCTGCCCGGTGACCGTGGTGGAGGCCGCCGGACGGCCGCTCTCCGGAGCGCTCCCCGAGGAGGTCGCCCGGCCGATGGGCGCCTGGTACGCCGAGAGCGGCGCCACCCTGCTCACCGGGGCCCGCGTCGACCGCGTCGAGCCCGGCGCGGTCCTGCTCGCCGACGGCACGCGGCTCGAGGCGGACGCGGTGGTCGTCGGCATCGGCGCCCGGCCCTCCACGCGGTGGCTGGCCGGAGCGGTGGAGCTCGGACCGCACGGCGAGGTGCTGGCCGACGAGCGGCTGCGGGCCTCCGCCCCGGACGTGTACGCGGTCGGCGACTGCGCCTCCTTCCCCTCCGCCCGGTACGGCGAGCGGCTCCTCGTCCACCACTGGGACAACGCGCTCCAGGGCGCCGGGACGGTCGCCGAGGGCATCCTCGGCGAGACCGCGGCGGCCCCCTACGACCCGGTGCCGTACTTCTGGTCCGAGCAGTTCGGACGCTTCGTGCAGTACGCCGGGCACCACGCCGGCGCCGACACGCTGCTGTGGCGCGGCGAGCCCGCCGACCCGGCGTGGAGCGTGTGCTGGCTGCGCGAGGGCCGCCTGGTCGCCCTGCTCGCCGTGGGCCGCCCCCGCGACCTGGCCCAGGGCCGCCGGCTCATCGCCTCCGGGGCGCTCGTCGACCCGGACCTGATCCGTGACCCCGCCCGCCCGCTGAAGGCGTCCGCCGCCCGTTGAGACGCCCGGAAGGACCACAGCGCGGGGGGCCCGACTTCCCCCTCCCGGTCCTTGATGGCACGCTTGGTCCCGTGACCGAGATTGACGCGAAGACCGATGCTCTCGTTCCCGAGTGGCTCACCCTCCCCGACATCGCCGAGAAGCTCGACGTGGAGGTGACGCGCGTGCGGCAGCTGGTGAAGGAAGGCCAGCTGATCGCCGTGCGCCGGGGTGAGAACCGCGCGCTGCACGTCCCCGCCGCCTTCATCGACGGGGACAAGGTGGTCAAGGGCCTCACCGGCCTGCTGACGCTGCTGCGGGACGACGGCTTCACCGACGAAGAGATGCTGGAGTGGCTCTTCACCCCTGACGAGTCCCTGCCGGGCACGCCCGCGCAGGCCCTCAGCGAGAACCGAGGCACGGAGGTGAAGCGCCGCGCCCAGGCGCTCGCCGTCTGAGCCGACGCACCACCACCGGCGGCCGCCCCCACGAGCGGGGCGGCCGTCCCATGTCACCACCACGCGCCGCGCCCGGCCCACGCACCCGCCGGGTGCCGTCCAGGGCCTCATGCCCGACGCCTCACGCCCAGGGCCTCAAGCCCGACCGCTCATGCCCAGGGCCTCACGCCCGACCGCTCATGCCCAGGGCCTCACGCCCAGGGCCTCATGTCCGACGTTTCCACGCTTCACGCTTCCGGGGGGAACCGCACCATGTCCGTGACCCAGGCCGCCACCACCGCCGCCGCCTCCGACGCCCGCGCCCGGCTCGCCGACGCCCGGCTCTACCTGTGCACCGACGCCCGCCGCGACCGCGGTGACCTCGCCGCCTTCCTGGACGCCGTGCTGGGCGCGGGAGTGGACATCGTCCAGCTCCGCGACAAGGGCCTGGAGGCCGCCGAGGAGCTCGAGCACCTGCGGACCCTGGCCGAGGCATGCGCCCGCCACGGCAAGCTGCTCGCCGTCAACGACCGGGCCGACGTGGCGCACGCGGCCGGGGCGGACGTGCTCCACCTGGGCCAGGGAGACCTCCCGGTGCCCGCCGCCCGGGCGATCCTCGGCCCCGACGTGCTGATCGGCCGCTCCACCCACTCGGTGGCGCAGGCCGAGGCCGCCGCCGCCCAGGAGGGCGTGGACTACTTCTGCGTCGGCCCCTGCTGGCCCACGCCCACCAAGCCGGGCCGCCCCGCCGCCGGGCTCGACGTGGTCCGCCACGTCGCCGCACTGGAGGTGGAGCGCCCCTGGTTCGCCATCGGCGGCGTCGACCTCGGCAACCTCGACGAGGTGCTGGAAGCCGGAGCCCGCCGCGTGGTGGTGGTCCGGGCGATCACCGAGGCCGACGACCCGGCGGCCGCCGCCAAGGCGTTCTCCGAGCGGCTGCGCGGACACTGAGCACGGTCCACCGGGTGGGGAGGCCGCAGGGTCGGTCCAGGCCCGGCTCGGCGCTCCCGCGCAGGTCGCGGCAGGGGTTCGCGCAGGTCACGCCTCAGACGCGGCTGTCCGGGGAGCGGACAGTCTTTTGGAGCGGGGCCACGACCTGGCTAGTCTGCGAACCATGGCCCTAGGAACCGCATCCACCCGCACGGACCGCGCGCGCACCGTGCGTGACATGCTCGCCGCGGGGCGGCAGACCGTCTCGTTCGAGTTCTCCGCGCCCAAGACGGAGAAGGGCGAGCGGAACCTGTGGAACGCGCTCCGGCGGGTCGAGGCGGTGACCCCGGACTTCGTCTCGGTGACCTACGGCGCCGGCGGCTCGACGCGCGCGGGCACGGTCAAGGAGACCGAGCAGATCGTCTCCGACACCACCCTGACCCCGGTCGCCCACCTGACGGCCGTGGACCACTCCGTGTCCGAACTGCGCAACATCATCGGGCAGTACGCCGACGCCGGCATCCGCAACATGCTGGCGCTGCGCGGCGATCCGCCCGGCGACCCGATGGGGGAGTGGGTCGCACACCCCCAGGGCCTCAACTACGCCGCCGAACTCGTCGAACTCATCAAGGAGTCGGGAGATTTCTGTGTGGGTGTGGCGGCCTTCCCGGAGCTCCATCCGCGTTCCCCGGACTGGGACTCGGAGGTCCGGCACTTCACCGACAAGTGCCGTGCCGGGGCCGACTACGCCATCACCCAGATGTTCTTCCAACCCGAGTCCTACCTGCGGTTCCGTGACAAGGCGGCGGCCGCCGGGTGCGAGACGCCGATCATCCCCGAGGTGCTGCCCATCACCAGCGTCCGGATGCTGGAGCGGCTGCCCACTCTGAGCAACGCCGTGATTCCCACCGGGCTGAAAGAGCGGATCCTCACAGCCAAAGACGATCCGGCCGCTGTACGCTCCCTGGGAATCGACTTCGCCACGGAGTTCTGTGCGCGGCTGCTGTCCGAGGGTGTGCCCGGGCTGCACTTCATCACGCTCAACAACTCCACGGCCACACTGGAGATCTACGAGAACCTGGGCCTGCACCACCCAGTGCAGGGCTGGACCGGAAGCGTCTGAGTCCGTCAGACTGCCCGGTCCCAGGGAGAGGGGCGTTACATGGGCTGGACGGTCCTCTACATCGCGTTCGGCATCGTCGCGCTGTGGCTGCTGGGCGAGGTGCTGCTGCAGTACAAGGCGAAACTGCGGTGGCGTGTCCTCGCGTTCGTCGGCTTCCTTGGTGTGGTGATCGGCGTGCTCTTCGCCTCGGTCGCCGTCATCGGCCTGGGCGCGGTGGCGTTCGCGGTGGGACAGACCTTCGTCACGCTGTCGTTCCGCAGCGGCTTCTCGCAGGGCTGGGCCCTGCCCGCCGCCCGCCGTCGTGCCGGGGCGGACGACGACTGGGAGGAGTACGAGGGCGACGACCGCGGCGGGCGCGGAGAGCGCCGTGAGCGGGACGAGCCCGACGCGCTGGACGCGCTGGACGAGCGGGACGAGCGGGACGAGCGGGACGGTCGTCGTGACGACGAGCAGGCCGTGACCGCCCCGGACGCGTACCAGGGCGCGGCGGAGGCCGCCGCGGCGTACCAGCCGCAGCCGATGCCGGACGACACCGGCTCCTACGGCGTCTACGACAACTCCGGCTACGACACCGGCGGGTACCCCGCCGCCACGCCCGCCGGAGCGGAGGGCCAGCAGGGCTACGGCTCCTACGACACCTACGCCGGCACCGGCTACGACCAGCAGCAGTACCAGGCCTACGCGGACCCCTACGCCACGCAGGGCGACCAGACGGGCCAGTACGGCTACGACGGTACGTACGGCGGCCAGCAGCAGGGCTACGGGCAGCAGACCGGGTACGACGCCTCCGCCTACGGCGGCTACGGCGACACCACGCCGCCCGGCGGCGTCTGGGTCCCGCAGCAGCGCGGGGCGGACGACCCGTACGGGACGGAGCAGCAGCAGCCGCCGCAGCCGCAGCAGCAGCCCTATCCCTACGGGTACGACGAGCAGTACCGGTACTGAGCCGACGCCGAGGCCCGGTCCCCCCTCGCCGGGGGGCCGGGCCTCGTTCGTCTGCCGGTGCGGGCGGTTGGGTGCCTCGCGAAGCTTTCAGGTGCAGCCTTCAGGTGCCGCTCACTGAGAGCCGCGGAAGTCCGGGCCCTCGACGACGAGGCCCGCGACCAGCGCGCCGGACATCCCCGCGTGCGGGAGGCCGCCGCCGGGGTGGGACCAGCCGCCCACCCGGTACAGGCCGGGCAGACGCGTGGCGTTGCCCGGGTGCAGGAGTGCCGCCCCGCCCCCGGCCAGCGCGGGGGCCGGGACGCCCTCGGTGCCGGTCTCGCGCCGGGTGTCCGCGGGCGTGCGGACCTCGTGCCACAGCAGCCGCTCCCGCAGCCCCGGAACGGCGGCCTCCGCGGCCGTCAGCATCAGTTCCGCCAACCGTTCGGCCGGTCCCTCCGCCGGTCCCTCCGCAGACCGCTCGGCCAGTTGCTCCGCAGACCCCTCCGCAGACCGCTCGGCAGACCGCTCGGCCTTCGCGGACCCGAGGCCGGCCGGCACCGTCGCGGTCAGCACCGCGGACTCGTGGTTGCCGTCCGGCCGCAGCGCCGGGTCGTCGGGGCGCAGGACGGTGACCGTCGGAGTGACGCCGCCCCGCCGGTCGGCCGGGAGCCTGCCGAACAGGGCGTCCAGCTCGGCGTCCCGGTCGGGGGAGTGGACCACGGTGCGGTGCACCGCGTCCGCGTCCCGCGGGCCCCGCAGCGCCAGCAGCACCGTGAGCCGGCCCGGCACGGGCTCGTCGGCCGGACGCGGCGGAACCTCGCCCTCCGACGGAGTCTCGCGCGCGTGGTCCACGAGGCCCGGGCGCACGCCCAGCACCACCTGGTCCGCCTCCTCGACCGTGCCGTCCGCGAGCTCCACGCCCGCCGCCCGGCCGTCCTTCTCCACCACGCGCACCACCTCCGCCCCGAAGCGGAACTCCACCCGCCGGGCCACGCAGCGCTCGTGCACCGCGCGGGCCAGCTCGCGCAGACCCCCGCGGACGTACCAGACGCCGAAGGCGTGCTCCATGTACGGCAGCACCGCCGCGCTCGCCGGAGCCGTGCGTGGGTTCAGCCCGTAGGCCAGAGCGTGGCTCTCCAGCAGCCGCGCCAGCCGGGGATCGCCCAGCTCCCACTCGCCCACCTGGGCGAGGGTGGCGGCCTGCCGGGTCCGCAGCAGGCGGCGGTGCGGAACGGCCGGGTACGGCTCACGCCCGGCCAGCACGTCCCAGTTCGGCCACAGCGGCTCCTCCAGCAGCGGGCGGCGGGTTCGGTCCCACGCCTCCCGGCCGCGCACCAGGAAGTCGCCCCAGCGCTGCCCCGCGCCCCGGCCCAGGCCCTCCTCCAGCGCGGCCACCACGCCGGCCCGGGAGGCGTTGGGCAGATCCACCCGGGTGCCGTCGGGGAAGAGGTGGCGGGCCGACGGGTCCGTCTGGACCAGTTCGACGCACTCCTCCAGCGGCTCCTTGCCGGTCTTGACGAAGAGGTCGCGGTACACGGCAGGCAGGGGGAGGAGACCCGGGCCGGTGTCGAAGGCGAAGCCGTCCCGCTCACGGCGGCGCAGCGCGCCTCCGTAGCTTTCCGTCCGCTCGTACACCGTCACGCGGTGGCCGGCCACGGCCAGACGCGCGGCGGCCGCCATGGCGCCCATTCCGGCGCCGATCACTGCAACCCGTCCCATGGTGCGTGAGTCTATGACCGCCCGGACCGGCACATTCCGACGGGCAGGGCACGGGCACGGGCGCCTGGCTGGAAGGAACGGCAGAGGTAAGGGCGGCCCGGGTGCCCGCGGCTCCGATGCCCGCGGTCCCCGTGCCGTCGGGCATGCCAAGAGGGGCGCCCGGCTGTGCGGGCGCCCCTCGGAAGCTGATGGCTACCGGTCCTGCTGATCGTCCCGGCGGCGCTGCCAGCGCTGCTCGATGCGATCCATCACGGACCTCTTGCGCGCCGTCGCGGCGGCCCCGGGAGCGCCCGGAGCGTCGGCGGCGGTCGGCTGCTCGCCCGGCTTGGGGCCCTTGCGCCAGCCGGTCACGGCCAGCACGGCGCAGCCCAGCATCACCAGGAAGCCCACCACGCCGATCCAGATCTGCTGGGCGACCATTCCGGTCATGAGGAGCGCGATACCTACGAGGAAGCCCGCGACCGCCTGGTAGACCCGTCGCCGGGTGTACGTGCGCAGCCCGCTTCCCTCAAGCGCTGTCGCGAACTTGGGATCTTCGGCGTACAGCGCTCGCTCCATCTGCTCGAGCATGCGCTGCTCGTGCTCCGAGAGCGGCACGGGAGTCCTCCTCATCGTGCAGTCGCCGGGGCGACCGGGGGTCCCCTCCAGGATAGGCAGGGAATCGCCCCCGTGAAACCCGCCCCTCTACGCCATTTGGCAACCGGTTCCGGTCATGCTCGGCCGGACCCCGTGAAACTGTCATTCCCCGCGGGCCCGCCCGTCATGCCCGGCGGTCTGCCACCGATCATACGGGGCTTTCGGCCGGTCGGCAGGGCTCACGGTCCATCCCGTCCGACGCCGCGCCGCTGATCACGGCGGGGGCGCCGGTCGGCACCGGGGCCGCGCACCGCAGGGCGGGCACCGGACGTCAGGATCCGGACGCCTCGGCGAGCACGTGGAGCTGGGTGGCGACCGCGTGGAAGGACTCCAGCGAGGCCACCGCCGCCTCCAGGCGCAGCAGGGCCTCCCGGGCGCCGGGCTCGGTGTCCACCAGGACCCCGGGCACCAGGTCCGAGAAGACCCGCACGCCGTGCACCGCGCCGACCCGCAGGCCGCTGCCCTCGACCAGCGAGGTCAGCCGGTCGACGGTGAAGCGGTGCGGGACCGGGTCGCCGTCGCCCCAGCGTCCGTCCGGGTCCTCCAGGGCGCGCTTGGCCTCCTCGAAGTGGCCGGCGAGGGTCCGGGAGAGCACCGCGCCGCCCAGGCCCGCCGCCAGCAGGCTGAGCAGCCCGCCGGGGCGCAGGGCGGCCGCCGTGTTGCGCAGGCCCTCCGCGGGGTCCTCCACGTACTCCAGCACGCCGTGGCAGAGCACCGCGTCGTAGGCGGCGCGGTCCACCACGTCGAACAGGCCGTGGACGTCCCCCTGGACTCCCCTCACCCGGTCGGCCACACCGGCCTCGGCGGCGCGGCGCTCCAGGGCGAAGAGGGCGTCGGGGCTGGGGTCGACGACCGTGACCCGGTGTCCCAGCGCGGCGACGGGCACGGCGAAGTTGCCGCTGCCGCCGCCGGTGTCGAGGACGTCCAGCGGCCGGCCGTCGCCGGTCTTGGCGTGGCGGTCCAGGGCGTCCTTCAGGACCTCCCAGACCACGGCGGTACGGAGAGAAGCGCGGGGGCGCATCGGGTCCGACACGGCGGTGACTCCTCGGCGGGGCGATCGGTGGCCGCCCGGCCCCGGGAGCGGGGGCGGGCCGGCGAATGACCCCACCCTAATGGGCGTCCCCGCCGGTCAGCCCGGTCGCCCGCTCCACGAGGCGGAGGAAGACGGCCACGTCGCGTATCAGGTCGTCCGCCTCCCGCGCCGAGACGGCGTGCGGAAGATCGGCCTCGGCGCGGGCCCGGCGGTCGGCCCCGGACGCGAAGAACGCCGCCCACTCCCTCAGCTCGGGTGCCGCTTGGGCCAGCACCTCCCAGGCACTGCGTATCGGCGTCCGGCGGCGACGGCGCGGCTCGGGCAGCGGGTCGGCGCGGACCGCGAGGACGGCGGCGGCCCCGCGGAGCGCCGCCAGGTGGGCGGCGGCGTAGCGCTCGTTGGGCGTGGTCAGGAGCAGGGCGCGGTCCAGGCCCGTCCGGGCGCGGGCGAGCAGGTCGAGACCGGCGGGCGGTGCGGACGCCCGGCGGACCACCGGATGGGTCATGACGAACCTCCTGTCGTCGTACGACAGCATCTGTCCTGTCTGGTCCCATCCTGCGCTGCGGCACTGACAATCGGGCTGACCTGCGGTTTTGTCCTCGGGGGTGGTTCAGGCTAGTTTTTGCACTGACCAGTCAGTGCAAAGAGCTGAGGTGCATGCGTGTGAGCCGGCAGGGGGACGGGCCACCGCCCGCCACGGGCGTCGCCGCCCGGGGGCTCGGGGTGAAGGGGCCCCGGGGCTGGGCCTTCCGCGGAGTGACCTTCGAGGCGGATCCGGGGGCCCTGGTGGCCGTCACCGGTCCCTCCGGGTCCGGGCGGACGGCGCTGCTGCTGGCCCTCACCGGGCGGATGCGGCCCACCGAGGGCACGGCGGAGGTGGCGGGACGCGCGCTGCCGCAGCGGATGGCGGAGGTCCGCCGGGTGACCGGCGTGGCCAACGTGCCGGGGGTCACGGACCTCGACCCGGCCCTGACGGTCGCGGAGCACCTGCGCGAGCGGGTCCTGGTCGGCCGCCGGTACGGGGGTCCGGCGGCCGATCTGCTCCGCGGGCTGCTGCGATCGCCGCGGGCGCGGGCCGCGGAGGACGCGGCGCGGGTACGGGGCGCGCTGGAGGACGTAGGCCTCGACCTGGCCGACCTGCCGAAGGGCGGCCGCACGGCGGTGCGGGACCTCTCACGGGCGCAGGAGCTGCGGCTGTCGGTGGCCCTCGCCCTGCTGGGGCGGCCGGACCGCCCCGCCGTGGTGGCCGTGGACGACGCCGACCTGGGCCTTTCCGCCCCCGAGCGCGCGGCGGCGACGGCGATGCTCTCCGCCCTTGCCGCACGGGGCGTCACCGTCCTCGCCGCGTGCCGCGAGGTTCTGCCGGAGGCGGACGTGGTGGTCCGCACCGGGGTGTGCGACGCGGCCGAGGGCGAGGGCGGTCGCCCTGGGCCGGGCGGGGACCAGGCCGAGCAGGCTGAGCCGACCCGACAGACGCAGCAGGGCGAGCGGATCGAGAAGGCCGAGGCCACCGGGCAGACCGGGCAGGCCGAGAAGGCCGGGCAGGTCGGGCGGACCAAGCTCGGGCTGAGCAAGAGGTCCGCGCGGCCCGCTGTGGCCGACAGGACCGGGCAGGCCGAGGCCGGGCCCGCCGAGGCCGGGCCGAGCAAGCCCGCCGAGCGGGTCGAAGAGACCGGGCAGGCCGAGGCGGGGCGGAGCAGGCGGGGCGGGCAGGCCGAAGCCGGGCGGACCGAGCAGGACAAGGGCGCCGCGCAGGACAAGCGCGCCGCACAGGACCAGGCCACCGAGCAGGACCAGGCCACCGAGCACGACCAGGCCGTCGAGCAGGAGACGGCAGCCGAGCAGGAGACGGACACAGAGCGGGCCCGTGAGGGTCGGGACGGGGAGGAGGGGGCGGATGCGCACGCCGCGACTGGCCGCGCTTGAGCTGCGGCGGTTCGGCCGGGGCAGGCTGACCCGGGCCGCACTGGTCTCCATGGTGCTGCTGCCGTTGCTGTACGGCGCGCTGTACCTGTGGTCCTTCTGGGACCCCTACGGGAACCTGGACCGCGTCCCCGTCGCCCTGGTCAACCAGGACCGCGGCGCCACCGCCGAGGGGGAGCGGCTGACGGCGGGCGACGACATCGCCGAAGGGCTGCACGACAGCGGCGTGTTCGACTGGCACGAGGTGAGCCCCGCGGAGGCCCGCGAGGGGGTGCGCAGCGGCGCCTACTACCTGTCGCTCACCGTCCCCGCCGACTTCAGCGAACGCATCGCCTCCGGCGCCACGGACGACCCGCGGGCCGGCGCCCTGGAGGTGCGCACCGACGACGCCAACAACTACATCGTCGGCCAGATCTCCCGGAGCGTCTTCGCGGAGGTCCGCACCGCCGCCGCCGACAAGGCGACCCGCACCTTCCTGGACCGGATCTTCGTCTCGTTCTCCGACATCCACGAGGCCACCGAGAAGGCCGCCACCGGCGCCGACGACCTGGCCGGGGGCATCGAGAAGGCGAAGAAGGGCTCCGAGGACCTGGCCGGCGGCCTCGGCGAGGCGCGGACCGGCAGCGAGGACCTGTCCAAGGGCCTCCGCCGCCTCCACTCCGGCGCCGGCGACCTCGCCACCGGCTCCCGCCAGGTGGCCGACGGCACCGAGAAGCTGGCCGGCACGGTCAACGGCGTCGCGGACACCGTCCGCCCGTTCCTCGAGAAGAACGAGCGGACCATCGCCGACACCGCCCGGCTGGTCGCCGACTCGGCCGCCGCCGTCCGCGCCAACCTCGGCACCCTCGCGACGACCGCCCCCGAGGCGGCCCGCGCCTCCGCCGCGGCCGCCGAGACCCTGGACGGAATCCACCGCACCCGCTGCGAGGACTCCCCACTGCCCGACCCGGCCTGCCCCGACCTGAAGAAGGCCAAGGACGCCGCCGCGGACGTGGCCGCGGTCGCCGCCGACGTCGACCGGCTGATCGCCGGCCAGAACGGCGACCTCTCCGGGCTCGACAAGAACCTCGCCGACCTGGAGAAGCAGGCCGACGCCCTCGCCGAGCGCGCCCCGCACCTCACCGAGGACCTGGACGACGCCGTCGAGAAGGTCAACGCGCTGAACGAGGGCGCCAAGAAGGTCGCCGCCGGCGCGAAGGACCTCCGCACCGGCCTCGGCAACGCCCGCTCCGGCGCCGAGGACCTCGACCAGGGCGTGGGCGCCCTCGAAACCGGCGCCGAGAACCTCGACGGCGGCATCTACCGTCTGGTCGACGGCTCCGGCGAACTCGCCGGCGGCCTCCACCAGGGCGCCGAGAAGATCCCCGACCTCGACGAGGCCGACCGCGACCGGCGCACCGAAGTGATGGCCGACCCCGTCCGGCTGGCCGACTCCCCGCTCCACCAGGCCGCCAACTACGGCACCGCCTTCGCGCCGTACTTCATCCCGCTCGCCCTGTGGGTCGGCGCGATGGTCGCCTACATGCTGATCCAGCCCCTCAACCGCCGGGCGCTGGCGGCCGGCGCGCCGGGGTGGCGGATCGCCGTGGCCGGCTGGCTGCCGGTCGCCGCGCTCGGCGTGCTCCAGGTGACCGCGCTGATGTCGGTCCTGCACTGGGGGATCGGGCTCCACATGGCCCGGGCCACCGCCACCGTGGGCTTCCTGCTGCTGGTGACCCTCTGCTTCACGGCGATCGTGCAGTGGCTCAACGCCCGCTTCGGCGCGGCCGGGCGGATCCTGGTGCTCGCCCTGCTGATGCTCCAGCTGACCTCGGCGGGCGGCACCTACCCGGTGGAGACCAGCCCCGGCTTCTTCTCGGCGATCCACCCGTACCTGCCGATGAGTCACGTGGTCACGGCGTTGCGCCGCCTGATCACCGGCGGCGACACCGCCCCCGTGCTCGTGGCCTGCGCCGTGCTCCTCGCCTACACCGCGGGCGCCCTCGCGCTGACCACGGTCGCGGCCCGGCGCAAGCAGGTGTGGGACTTCGGCCGACTGCGTCCGGAGCTGAGTCTGTGACAATCGTCGGCATGAAGAGCAGCACCGGCCGCCGCGCCGCCACCAAGCAGAAGCTCTACGAGGCGGCCGTGACCCTCATCGCCGAGCAGGGGTTCTCCGCCACCACGGTGGACGAGATCGCCGAGCGGGCCGGGGTCGCCAAGGGCACCGTCTACTACAACTTCGCCAGCAAGTCCGTGCTCTTCGAGGAGCTGCTCCGCCACGGCGTCGGACTCCTCACCGCCTCGCTGCGCGCGGCCGCCGAGGAGACCACGGCGAGCGGCGGCAGCCGGGTGGACGCCCTCGACGCGATGATCCGGGCCGGCCTGGTCTTCATCCACCGCTACCCCGCCTTCACCCAGCTCTACGTCGCCGAACTGTGGCGCACCAACCGGGCCTGGCAGGAAACGCTGATGGTGGTCCGGCAGGAGGCCGTCGCGGTGGTCGAGGCGGTGCTGCGGGAGGGCGTCGAGGCCGGGGAGTTCAGCGACGAGATCGACGTCTCGCTGACGGCGGCGGCGCTGGTGGGCATGGTCCTGGTCGCGGCGCTGGACTGGCTGGCGTTCCAGCCGGAGCGGTCGCTGGACGACGTGCACGGCGCGCTCTCGCTGCTGCTGCAGGGGCGGGTGGCCGGCTGCCGCTGAGCGGCGCCGCCGCGGGACGGCCGGGGACCGCGGAGGTCCGCCGGGGACTGCGGGGGACCGTGGGTGGGCACGCGCACCGGTTCCGCCGCCCCGTGCCGGCGGTACCGGTGGCGCGGTGCCCCTCTCCCCCGTGGCAGTACTCTGCCGGGCCGGCCGGATGGGGCCCATCCGCTCGGATACTCAACCCGCCGTATGAGTACGCGTACTCAGACGGCGGGCCCGGGACGCGTCTACCATCACGGACGTGTCCGTACTTCCCCTGGTGTTCACCAGTGGCTGGGCCAGCGGGATCAACGCCTACGCCGTCGTCCTCCTGCTCGGCCTCTTCGGCGCGGCCGGACTGACCGACGAGGTGCCCGAGGCGCTGCAGCGCACCGACGTCCTGGTCGCGGCCGGTGCGCTCTTCCTCTGCGAGGCGGTGGCCGACAAGATCCCGTACCTGGACTCGGCGTGGGACGCCGTCCACACCGTGGTGCGGCCGGTCTCCGGGGCGGTGGTGGGCGCGCTGCTCGCCGGGCAGAGCGGGTCGCTCCCCGACCTGGCGGCCGGGGCGCTCGGCGGTTCCACCGCGCTCGTCAGTCATCTGGTCAAAGCCGGTACGCGGATAGCGGTCAACAGCTCGCCCGAGCCGTTCAGCAACGTCCTGGTGAGCGTGGCCGAGGACCTCGGCGTGGCCGGGGTGGTGACCCTGGCGATCTTCCATCCGGTCGCCGCGGCGATCGTGGCCGCCGCGTTGCTGCTCGCCGGACTGGTGGCGCTGCTGTTCCTCGCCTCCCGCATCCGCCGCTTCCTCCGCCGCCGGGCCGTCCGCCGCGAGGAACGCCACCGCGCCCACCTCTGACCCCCTCACGCCCCCGCGTCCGCCGTAGCCGGGGCCGCCCGCGCGAGGCCGCCCCGACACAGGGCCGCACGGTGGCCGTCCAGCCCGGCCCAGGCCCACCTCATCGCCCCGGCAGACCCACGCCCCGCCCAGACAGGGGAGGAGGCATGAGCGCCCTCGGCCGACTCCGACCCCGGTCCCGGCCCGGCCCGTACCCGGGCCACCCCGTCCTGCGGACCCGGCCCCGGCCCGGACCCGTTCGATGCTGTCGAGCGCGCCGGAGGTCACGGTGAGCGGCCCGTCGGGCACCGCGTCTCCGTCCAGCTCCGCGCGGGCGATC